>DATAQH010000237.1:0-15749 GCA_036264815.1 Candidatus Cybelea sp. | reverse complement strand
CGAAGAACGCGCCGTCGCGGATGCCGATCTTCCCGACGTCGAGCCCGGTGTACACATGGAGCGCGAAGGTCCGGTCGACGTGCGGGTCCTCGAGCGCCCCGTCCTCGATCATCAGCTTGTTGCCGCAGTGGCCTTCTTCGCCGGGCTGAAAGCAGAAGACGATCGTTCCGGCGATCTCCGCCGTCCGAGAACGCAATGCACGCGCCGCCGCGAGCAGGATCGCCATGTGGGCGTCGTGCCCGCACGCATGCATCGTGCCCGCATTGACCGAGCGGTAGGTTTCGTCGTTTTGCTCTTCGACCGGAAGCGCGTCCATATCGGCGCGCAGCAGCGTCACCCGCCCAGGCTTCTCGCCGTGCAGCGTTGCTAAGATCCCGGTCTTTCCGATTCCGGTGCGAATCTCGCCGTAACCGGCGTCGCGCAGTTCGCGCTCGATGAAGGCCGCCGTCTCGAACTCTTCGAGCGAGCGCTCGGGGTGCGCGTGGAAGTGGCGGCGATAGCGAACGAGCTCGTCGATCGGGACGGAAGAGCTATCGAGTGTTTTGATCAATCGGTTTGAACCACAGTCGAGCGTCTGCGTAATCGAAGATCCAATCGAAGCTGCCCAAGATCTCGCGCCCGATCAAACCGTCGTAGTCGCGCTGCTGGGCATACGAGGCCGAGGGTACCACGACCTGTACGTTGGCGAACGCCCAGTCGCCCAAAATCAGCGTCTTCATCGTCAGATGCGTGATGCCAAAGGGCTTGCCGCCGATCGTCTGCATCTCTTCCTCGTCACGCGAGTCCTTCGGAATTAGGCCCGGATACCTGGCGAAAAAATGCGGAAAAAGCGTCGTATAAGCGGCACCGAGATCGGCGACGAAGTAGCCGCTCTGGCCGCTGAAGATCGCTTTGACCATCGGTACTTCAGAGTCGAGCCGAATCGGAACGGGGGACCATCCTGCGGTGGCGAGGCCGGGCGGAAGGGCGCGCAGCATCGTCAGCGTCTTCTTTTCGAAATTGACCTCGACGACGCCGCTGGCGAAAAAGTCTGCGCCGAGCAAGCCGACCACGCGGCTGTCGGTAAGCTGCTCTTCGAAGCGTGCCGTCGCGAAAGAGACGTTGGCGGCGCTCAGGCCGCCGACCGAGACCGACGGAGCGCGCGCATTGGCCAACGTAAAGTCACCGGCGAAACTGTACTGCTCGGCGCCGCTCGATCGCATCCCGAGCTCGCCCGCAACCCCCGGGTCGATCAGCAAATCGGAGGACCCTGAGTCCAGGAGAAAGTCGAGGGTTCGCGTTCCGATCGTCACCGGAACGATGATGCCGTAGTCGGTGAACTTCGCCGGGATCGTAACCGAATCGCGGCTTCCCACATCGAAGAGTCTGCGCGAATCCGGGGGAACGAAGCTCGGTGCGGCGTTCGTATGCTCGTACGAGAGCAGGGTCGTTCGTTGCGTCACCGAGGTACCGTCGCGCTCGTATTGGATAAGGTGCGCGAGCGTCAGACCGTACGCGGTACGGTAGTTCGAGTACGTCCAGGCCTGCTTGTGCCCGTCGAAGTCGACCATTTCGATGCGATCGAGCAGATGCGACTGCGCGTCGTAAAACCGCCGCTCTGCCAAGCCGTCCGCAGGCCTAACTTCGACGACGAGTTGGCGCGTTCCGTCGATCGTGAGCCCGAGCACTCTCACCTGACTCGACACCGACGCAGCATTGCGCAGCGAGGCGACGAACGGGTCCGTCTCTTCGTAATAGTTCGAGGTGTGCGCGATCCAGCCGTTGGAGTCTTCGCTCCACGGTCGACCGTCGTACGCGCCGTAGGAGGAGACGAAGCCGCCCTGCCGCTGCGTGGTGCGGAAGTTCCGCCCGCTGCGGTAGGTCTCGGTCGTCCACGTGTCGCCCGCTTGGGATACCGTTTGCGTAACGATATGATAGGTGCCCGGTTCGGGCGCCCCGGTTGCGTGCCGGTTGAGCGCAAGGATCGCTGAAGCGGTCAGCGTTGTCGCAGCGTATGGCTCGCCCGCGACGGCGCGCGGCCACGTCAATGCACATACGAAAATGCCGCCAACTAAGGCCGCCCTCCACGTCATACGGTCGTTTTGGGCGAGCGCTCGACAGCCACCTCCGCGCAGGATTTGCCCGCGGCAGCGAGCGACTAGGCCTTCGTGAGCCAAGCCAAACATGCGCCGGCGGAGCTGGAACGCCAGGGACTGAGCGACGAGCAGCTCGTCGCGATCTTTCGCACGATGGTGACGCAACGCACCCTAGAGAACCGGGGCTTCCAACTCAACCGTCAGGGCAAGATTCCGTTCGCGTCGGCCAGCGAAGGGCACGAAGCGGTCCAAGCCGGCGCCGCGATGGCCTTCGAACGCGGCAAAGATATCTTGGTGCCCTACTATCGCGATCTCGGACTCGCACTCGGCGTCGGGGTGACGCCCTACGAGGTGCTTCTCTCGCTCTTCGCTCGCGCCGCCGATCATTCGGCCGGACGGCAATTTCCGCACCATTATGCGAGCCGCGACCTCGGCGTGCACTCGATCAGCTCGGTGATCGCGGCGCAGCTGCCGCACGCCGTGGGCGCTGCGTATACTATCCAGTACCGTGGCGAGGCGGGACGAGCGGTGCTCACGACCTTCGGCGACGGGGCGACCAGCGAGGGCGAGTGGCACGAGTCGCTCAATTTCGCCGCCGTCCACCGCCTGCCGATCGTCTTTCTCTGCGAAAATAACGAATGGGCGATCTCGACCCCGCTGGCCAAACAGATGGGGCAGCCCGACGTCTACCGCCGGGCCGGAGGTTACGGCATCCCGGGATCGGCCGTGGACGGGATGGACCCGATCGCCTGCTATGCGGCCGTGGGTGAAGCGCTGACCCGCGCGCGGACCGGCGGGGGCCCAACGCTGGTCGAGGCCAAGTGCTATCGCTTCCTCGCCCACACGACCGACGACGACGATCGCACCTACCGTTCTCGCGACGAGGTCGAAGAGCGCCGGAAACGCGACCCCCTTCCGTGCTTCGAACGCTTGCTGGTGGAGCGGGGCATTCTGACCGCCGACGAGGCGGAAGCGTTGAAGCGTTCCGTCCTCGAAGAAGCCAACGACGCCACGGACCGAGCTGAAGCGATGGCCTACCCGGCCGCAGCCGACCTCTACGAACGGGTCTACGCGCAGAGTTGGCATCCGTGGATTACTTGAGCAGAGGTTCTATGGCTACGACCGACTTACGAACGGGCGATCTCGAGCGTCACGATTTGAGCGACGAGCAGTTGCGCGATATTTTCCGCAACATGCTGCTGCAGCGCCAGCTCGACAACCGCGGTTTTCAACTCAACCGTCAAGGTAAGGTTCCCTTTGCCCTGGGCAGCGAGGGACACGAAGCCCTGCAGGCGGGCGCGGCAATGGCCTTCAATCGGGGTTCCGATATTCTCGCGCCGTACTATCGCGATCTCGGGCTCTGCCTGGGCATCGGGCTCTCGCCCTACGAGATTATGCTCTCGATCTTCGCGCGCGTCGAGGATCACAACGGCGGCCGTCAGTTTCCGAATCACTACTCGTCGAAACAGGCCGGCTTGATGTCGTTCTCCTCGATCCTTGCCGCGCATCTGCCGCACGCCGTCGGCGCCGCCTATGCCTTGAAGTATCGCGGTGAGCGGGGTCGCGCCGTCTTGGCAACCTGCGGGGACGGAACGACGAGCGAAGGCGAGTGGCACGAGTCGATGAACTTCGCAGCCGTTCACAAGCTCCCGTTCGTGATGCTCGTCGAGAACAATGAGTGGGCGATCTCGACGCCGCTCGAAAAGCAGATGGCGCAGCCGGAGATCTGGAAGCGCGCGGAAGGCTACGGCATGCCGGGTTGCCGCTTCAACGGCTTCGATCCCATCGAAACCTACGCCGCGGTAAAGGACGCGATGGATCGCGCGCGTTCGGGCGGCGGCCCCTCGCTGATCGAAGGCACGTGCTATCGCTATCTCGCGCACTCTACCGACGACAACGACATGACCTATCGCACTCGCGAAGCAGTCAGCGAGCGCCGCAAGCAGGATCCGGTGCCGGCCTTCGAAGCCGTGCTTCTCGAGCGCGGGATCGTGACGCCGCAAGACGTCGCGGCGATGCGCAAAGACGTCCTGCGCGAGACCAACGAGGCGACCGACGCGGCCGAGGCGCTTCCCTATCCGAAGCCTGAAGATCTCTATACGCACGTTTACGAAGGAGCGTGGCAACCGTGGCAATCGTAAGCAGCACGAGCTCGACGTTAATGAACAACGTCGAGGCGGTCCGCGCGACCCTCTACGAAGCGATGCGCAATGACGACCGCACGATCATTTTGGGCGAGGACGTCGGCGCGCGTGGAAACGTTTTCCTGATCACCAAAGATTTCATGGCCGAGTTCGGCGAGGCGCGCGTCATCGACACCCCGATCGCCGAAGCCTCGATCGTCGGCATTGCCGTCGGTATGGCGATGGAGGGCCTGCGGCCGATCGCCGAGATTCAGTTCGCCGACTTCATCTATCCCTCGTTCAATCAGATCGTCGGGGAGGCGGCCAAAATCCGCTACCGCTCCAACGGCGAATACACGTGCCCGCTGGTAATCCGCACGCCCTACGGCGGCGGCGTTCGCGGCGCGCTCTCGCACTCGGTCTCGGTCGAAGCGCTCTTCTATCACGTTCCGGGCTTGAAGATCGTCGTCCCTTCCTTTCCCGACGACGTGAAAGGGCTGCTGAACTCGGCGATCGACGATCCCGATCCGGTGCTCTTCCTGGAGCACAAGAAGACGTATCGGCTGATCAAGGGCGAGGTGCCCGACGGGCACTATACGATTCCGTTGGGGAAGGCGAGAACCCGTAAAGAGGGGACGCAGCTGACGGTCGTTTCGTACGGCCTCTACGTGCACTGGGCGATCGAGGCGGCCGAAACGCTCGAAAAAGAAGGCCTCTCGGTCGAAGTGATCGACCTGCGCTCGATTCGCCCGATGGACCAGACGGCGATCCTCGGGAGCGTACGCAAGACGCGCAAGCTGCTGATCGTTCACGAAGACAACAAGTTCGGCGGCGTCGGCGCGGAGATCGGCGCGATGGTCGCCGAAGAGGCGCTCTTCGATCTCGACGCGCCGATCCGTCGCCTCGCGGCGCCGGACGTTCCCGCGATGGGCTACGCGTTGCCGCTCGAAGAGGAGTACATGTCGTCGCCGGCCGAGATGGCCGAGACAATGCGCGAAATGGTGAAGTTCTAATGGCTACTACGATCACGATGCCGCAGCTGGGCGAAACTGTTACCGAAGGGACCGTCGCGCAGTGGCTCAAGAGCGTCGGGGACTCCGTCGACAAATACGAAGACTTCGTCGAAGTCTCTACCGATAAAGTCAACGCCGGCGTGCCGTCGCCGGTCACCGGCAAGATCCGCGAACTGCTCGTCAAGGAAGGCGAAACGGTCGCAACGGGCACGCCGATTGCGGTAATCGAAGAGGCAGCCGCAGCGTCGGCTTCCACCGGATCGACGGCGCCCGCGACATCTGCTCCCGCACCCGCTACGGCCGCGGCGGCGTCATCTGGACCCGCGCCAGCCGTCGCGACGGAGCGGCCGCAGCCCGGTCTCTCCTCAAATGGCTCGCCGGCGACTGCGGTCGACGGAGCCGAAGCCGAAGGCGCGCTGCGCGGCGCGTCGCCCGCAGTACGCCGGCTCGCCCGCGAGCACCACATCGACATCCGCGCGATCAAAGGCAGCGGAACGAACGGCCGCGTAACCGCCGATGACGTTTTGGCGGCGGCGCGCACCGGCGCCCCGGCAACGACGCCGGCCGCGCCGCACGTCGAAGCACCCGACGCGACGCGCACGTCTACCTACGCGCAGCCGATTCCGGGCACGACGGTCACGCTCACCCAGGCGCGGCGCATCATCGCCGAACGCATGGTCGAAAGCCGCCGTACGGC
The DNA here is from genome assembly GCA_036264815.1 of Candidatus Cybelea sp. GTDB lineage: Bacteria > Vulcanimicrobiota > Vulcanimicrobiia > Vulcanimicrobiales > Vulcanimicrobiaceae > Cybelea. Next base: position 9,841 of record DATAQH010000237.1, on the reverse strand, counting down.
ACCGCACGCGTGGTCGATGGTCGAGATCGACGTCACCGACGTTTGGAAGTGGCGCGTTCGCGAAAAAGATCGCTTCGAGCGCGAGACGGGCTACAAACTCACGCTGCTGCCCTTTTTCATCCGCGCGGTCGTCGAATCGCTTGCCGCATTTCCGTTAATGAACGCACGCTTTGTCCCGGCCAATGGCTCGACTCAAGCGAGCATCTACGTCAACGGCGAGGTGAACGTCGGAGTCGCCATCGGCCTGCCCACCAACCTCGTCGTTCCGGTGATCAAGCATGCCGACAAGCTCTCGATCAAGGGCCTCGCGATCGCGGCCGGAGAGCTGATCGAGAAGGCGCGCAAGGGCAAGCTCGGCGTGGACGATCTCGCCGCGGGCACCTTTACCGTCAACAATAACGGCGCGAACGGATCGTGGGCCTCGGCGCCGATCATCAACGGCGGCCAGGCCGGCATCGTTACGATGGAAGCGGTCGTCAAGAAGCTCGTCGTACGAGACGACGATTCGATCGCGATACGTTCGATGATGAACTCGTGTCTCTCGCTCGATCATCGCGTCGTCGACGGCTACGTGGCCAGCGGCTTCCTCGCCGATCTCAAGGGACGCCTCGAGCGGATGGGGCCGCAGGGAGAGCTGTAGACTAAATTCAGATACGCAAGCAGTTCCGCTTCGAATCCGCGCACGTTCTGCCGTCCCACCCCGGAAAGTGCTCGCGCGTGCACGGACACTCGTATCGCCTCGAAGTTGCCGTCCGGGGCCCGGTGCAGACCACCGGGCCAGCGCGCGGTATGATCGAAGACTTCGACGTCATCGAGCGCGCCGTCAAGGAACGCATCGTCGATCGCCTCGACCACCAAAGCCTCAACGATTTCGTCGAGAATCCAACGGTCGAGAATCTCCTTGCGTATATCTGGGAGCAGCTCGCCATCGAGCTGCAGGGGCTCGACGAGCTCGTGCTCTGGGAAACGAACACCGCCCGCGGCATCCTGCGCAAAAGCGATTTCAGCCGTGCTCCAACTCGCTGAGATCTTCTATAGCGTGCAAGGTGAAGGGACATGGACCGGTACGCCGGCGGTCTTCGTGCGGCTCGCCGGGTGCAATCTCGCTTGCGATTTTTGCGATACGGATTATTCGATGAAGTTTTTCGCCAGCGTCGACGAGGTCGTGGCGCGCGTGCGCGAAGCCGGCGGGGACTGTCCGATGGTCGTGCTCACCGGCGGCGAGCCGCTGGCGCAGGCCGAGACCCCGCCGCTGATCGAGGCGCTGCGGCGCGACGGGCGGCGCGTTCACGTCGAATCGAACGGCACGATCTTCACCGAACTTTCCGATGACGTGTGGCTCTGCGTCTCGCCAAAAGAGCGCGTCGATCCGCGGATGGCGCTCCGCGCGGACGAAGCCAAGCTGATCGTCGACGAGCGCGTGCCGGAGGAGCACCTCCCGCTATTCGCGGGCAAACCGGTGATACTGCTGCAGCCGGAGGGCAACAAGCCGGCGAACGTCTCGCTCGCGCTCGACTACATTAAAGCCCATCCGCAGCGCTTTCGTCTCTCGCTGCAGACGCACAAGTTCATCGGCGTTCCGTGATTCTGCTCTGCTGTGCCGTCGAAGCGGAACTCGCATTCTGGCACCCGCGCGGTGGAGTCGATATGCTCGTTAGCGGAGTCGGCCCCGTCGAGGCCGCGAGCGCGGTCGCCGCGGCACTGGCAAACGATAAGTACCGCCTCGTCGTCAACGCGGGAATTGCCGGAGCATTCGACGGCGCCGCGGCCATCGGCGACGGCGTCGTAGTCTCGGAAGAACGCATGGAACTACGGCTCGAGAGCGGCGAAGCGTTCTCGCTGCCGCGCGGCGCAAGCACGGTCGAAAGCGCGCGTTCCGACGCGAGCCTCGTCGCGCGCTTGCAGGCCGCCGGATTTGCAGCCTTGCGCGGAGTAACCGTCTCCCGCGTTACCTCGAGCGAAGCGACGGCGCAGCGCCTCGCGCAGAGCCTCGGCGCCCAGGTAGAGTCGATGGAAGGCTTTGCCGTGCTGCGGGCTGCCGAACGGGCCGGCATCGCCGCAATCGAGGTGCGCGGCATCTCGAATCGCTGCGGCGCGCGGGAGCGGAGCGGCTGGGATTTCGCCGCCGGCGTCAGCGGCTTACGGAACGTCGCCGCCGCACTTTTGGAGCTATGTACACCCTAGCCTACTCACCGTGTCCCAACGACACCTACATCTTCGGCGCCCTCACCAACGGCCTGCTGAAGGGCGCTCCCGAGGTTCGCGCCCACCTTGCCGATATCGAGGAGCTCAATACCGTCGCCGCACGCGGCGAGTACGAGTTGACGAAAGTGAGTTACGGCGCGATACCATTCCTGATGGACCGCTACCGCATACTCTCGTCGGGCGGCGCACTGGGCCGCGGCTGCGGACCGCTCTTGGTCGCCCGTCCGGACACTTCCCCTGCCCTCTTCGCCGATTTCGCACACAAGAAGATCGCGATCCCCGGCGAGCGGACCACCGCGTTCATGCTGCTACAGCTCGCGCTGGGCCGGCGTCCGAAGACGGTACAGATGCGCTTCGACCGTATCGTAGACGCGGTCGTAAATGGTGAGGTCGACGCCGGGCTCATCATCCACGAATCGCGCTTCACCTATCGCGATGCCGGGCTGATCGCGATCGCCGATCTCGGGGAATGGTGGGAAAACATGACGCTCCTGCCCGTACCGTTGGGAGCAATACTCGTTCGCAACGACCTCGATCCGGCGCAGGTCCGTGCGCTCGACGAGGCGATCCGCGCGAGCTTGAACTTCGCCCGCACGAACGAAGAGGCGGTGATGCCCTACGTTCGCGAGCACGCGTTCGAAATGAACGACGACGTGATGCGCTCGCACATCGCGCTCTACGTAAACGAATTCAGCGACGATCTAGGCGAGACGGGACGCAACGCGGTGCGCGCGCTCTTCGCGCGGGCGCACGATTCCGGCGTCCTGGGCCGCGCCATGGAACCGGTCTTTGCAACGTAAGCGGTTTCTCGCCGCAGCGGCCGGGCTGGGGCTCGCCGCCGCCGCGCCGGCGCTAGCCGAGTCGCTCCCGCCGGCGCGGATCGAGCTGGGCAACGAGGTCTTTCTGCGCCGCGCGTGGCGCGATCTGGGCGGCCGCGCGATCGGCTTGATCACCAACCAAAGCGGCGTTACCTCGCAACTGGAATCGATCGTCGACGCGACGCTGCGCCAAGGAAAGGTCCGCGTAAAAGCGATCTACGCGCCGGAGCACGGATTTCGCGGCGACCGCAACGCGGGTGCGTCGGTCGCCTCGTATGTCGATCCCCAGACCCATCTTCCCGTCTACAGCCTCTACGGCGCCTCGAAACACCCCAGCGCGCAGATGCTCGACGGCGTTGACGTCATGTGCTTCGATATTCAAGACGTCGGCTCGCGCGCGTACACGTACATCTCAACGATGGCCTACGCAATGCAAGCCGCCAAGCAGCTCAACAAAGAGTTCTGGGTGCTCGACCGTCCCAATCCCATCGGGGGCGCCGTCGAAGGGCCGGTCTTGGAGCCGCCCTATGAGTCGTTCATCGGCCTCTATCCGATCGCGATGCGTCACGGGATGACGATCGGTGAGCTGGCCGGGCTCTTCAACGATCACTTCGGCATCGGTGCAAAGCTTCGCGTCGTCCGCATGACCGGGTGGCGGCACTCGATGATCTGGCCCGACTCGGGGCTGCAGTGGGTCGCGACCTCGCCGAACATTCCCGACTGGCAAACGACGTTCGTCTATCCTGGCACCGGATTGCTCGACAGCGCGGGCATCAACAACGGCAGCGGTTACACCAAGCCGTTCTTTCTGGCCGGGGCGTTAGCGATCGACGCAACCACGCTCGCGGCGCGATTGAACGCCCGCAATCTTCCCGGCGTCTGGTTTCGTCCGGCAGCGTGGACCCCGTACGTCGGCTTTTGGAAGGGCCGCGAGCTCACCGGGGTCGAGCTGATGGTCTTCGACCCGCGCCGCTTCACGGCGGTACGGTCCGCCGTGGAGATCCTCGTTGCGATTCGCGATCTGTTCCCGCACGCCATAGAAATCGCGAGCATCGCCGGGCTCGATCGCGACTGGGGAACCGATTCTATTCGGCAGAGCCTGCGCGCCGGAAAGAGCGCGAGCGAGATCCTCGGTCAATGGGCGCCCGGCGTGGCGAGCTTTGAATCGCTGCGGCGGAGATATCTGCTCTACTAGCGGCCCGTGATTTCGATTGTGCCGCGAGATGCCTCGGAAAACGCGAGCCCCCGCCGGTTTGGCGGGGGTTCTGCGTTGTCGATGACCGTTTTCTTACCAGTCCCAGTACCCTCCAGCGTCCCTTACCGATCTTGGAGGAGATCGCGAAAGAACGAATTCGCGTACATGGTCCACGTCCACATGATGTTCGATTATGCTGTCATAGCGAAACCCCGGTTGTCAAGGTCCGAGTGGCGAGTCGTTGAAGCGTTCTCGCATGCTGCGCGAGCGTTTGATCGACGCGCTTGGAACGGACGGCGTAAAAACCGAACCCGAGGACCTCTCGGTGTATGCCTTCGACGCTTACACGGATGGCGGCCGACCGTTGGCCGTCGTCTTGCCGCGATCGACCAGAGAGGTGAGCGCCGTGGTGAAGATTGCCCGCGAGTTCGGCGAGCCGATCGTCGCCCGCGGTGCCGGCACTGGGCTCTGCGGCGGGGCCGTTCCGGCCGCCGGCGGCATCGTCATCTCGACGATGCGGATGAATCGCATCCTGGAGCTCGACGTGAAAAACCGCCGGGCGCGGGTGGAGCCGGGCCTCATCAATCTCGATCTCTCGCGCCGCGTCGCCGCCGATGGTCTTTTCTATGCACCGGACCCTTCATCGCAGCAGATCTCGACGATCGGCGGCAACATCGCGACCAACGCCGGCGGCCCGCACTGTCTCTCGTACGGAACGACCGTGAACCACGTGCTCGGCCTCGAGATCGTGGACGAAACCGGCGAGGTCTTCACGACCAGCATCGACGATTCGGGCTACGATCTCACCGCGGCGCTGGTCGGCAGCGAAGGCACGTTGGGTATCGTCACCTCGGCGTGGGTGCGGCTGCTCGCGCAGCCCGAGGCCGTCCGGGTCTGGGTCGCGGCCTTCGACCAAATAGAGGCCGCCTCGGAAGCAGTCTCGGCGATCGTAGCCGCGGGAATCGTGCCGACCGCTCTCGAGATGATGGATTCGGTCATCGTCGCCGCCGTTGAGGCCGCCTTTCACGCCGGCTATCCGACCGGCGCGGCGGCGGTATTACTCGTTGAAAGCGCCGGATTTGAAGAGGACGTCGGGGCCGCCGAATCGGCCATTCGCGCGATCGTCAACCAGCGCGGGGCACGCTACTGGCGCGGGGCGCGCACGGCGGCCGAGCGCGCCGCGCTCTGGGCCGGACGAAAGGGCGCGGCGGGTGCAACCGGGCGGATCGCACCAAACTATTACACGCAGGACGTTTGCGTGCCGCGCAGCAAACTGCCGGCCGCGTTGCGCGCGGTCGAAGCGGCCGCCGCCGAGCACGCGATCACGGTCGGCAACGTCTTTCACGCCGGCGACGGCAATCTGCACCCGCTCCTGATGTACGACCGGCGCGACCGGCGGCAAGTCGCGGCAGTCGTACTCACGGGCAACGCCATCCTCGAGTCGGCGATCGAACTGGGCGGGACGATCAGCGGCGAGCACGGCATCGGGTGGGAGAAGCGCGACGCGATGACGCGCGTTTACACGACTGCAGATCTGGCCGCGATGGGGCGCGTGCGCGACGTTTTCGATCCGCGGCGACGGCTCAATCCCGAGAAGATCTTTCCCAGCGGCGCGCGCTGTTCCGAGGTAACCCCCCCGTGAGAACGGCAACACCGCCGGTGGCGCCCGAAACGATCGACGCGCTCGCAACCATCGTCGCGCAGACCGATCGCGCCGGCGGAAAGATCTCGATCGCCGGCGGAAACACGCTTTGCGGAATGGGGCTTCCGCTCGACGAGTCCGCGCTCACGCTCTCGACGCTGCGCCTCACCGGCGTCGTCGCCAACGAGAGCGCCGACCTCACGATCGCGGTGCGCGCCGGCATGACGCTGCAAGGCGTGAGCGTCCTGCTCGCCGGCCAGGGACAGTTTATTCCGTTCGACGCACCCGCGCCCCAGTACGCGACCGTCGGCGGCACGCTCGCGGCGGGGTGGCTGGGCCCGCGCCGGCACCGCTACGGCCGCCTGCGCGATTATCTGATCGGGTCGGCGATCGTCCTTGCCGACGGCAGCGTCGCGCGCGCCGGCGGCATGGTCGTCAAAAACGTCGCCGGTTACGATATGAGCCGTCTCTACGTCGGCTCGTTCGGAACGCTGGGCATTCTCGTGCAGGCGAACTTTAAGACGATTCCGGCGCCGCGCCACGCGCGGATCTTTCTCGCGCCGCTCCCCGAGCGAACGCGCGAGCGGGCATTCGCCGCACTTGCGACGCTGCCGGTTCCTCCATCTGCCGCCTTTTGGATCGACGGTTTTCACAATGCGATCGACGGTGACGATGGCGACGAAGGGCGCGTCGCGGTGCTGCTCGACGGGAGCGAGGCGCTCCTGGAACGCGCGACGCGCGAGCTTCGCTCGGCGCTTGGGCGCGCCGGCGTACCGGAGACGCGCGTGTTCGATGCGGGTGCGCGCGAGTCGTTTCAGCGCATCGTCGACGCCTACGTCGCCAACCTCGGCGAACGATCGGTGACCTATCGCATCGCTTCGTTCCCGGCAGAATCGGCGCCGCGCGCGCTGCAGGCCCACGAACTCGCTCGCCGGTACGGTCTGCGAACCGAGACGATCGTCGACGCACTCAACGGAGACGTGGTGCTGCGCGTTAGCGACCTCGATTCGCGCACGCTCGGCGGGAAGATCGAGAGCTTCGACGACGCAATGCACGAGCTCGAACCCAGAGCACAAGTGATCGCCTGCGAACATCCGCATCGCATTCATCTCGACGCGTGGGGCGAAGCGCCGGCGGCCGTCGAGCGGATGAGAGCGCTCAAGGCGCGTTTCGATCCGAATCGGACGCTCAATGCGGGGCGATTCGTCGGCGGGATCTAGTACGCGACGTCTTTAGCGACGCAGAGGAGGCCCCTCCCAAATCGGGAACCGAGCAACCATGAATAGATTGGCACTTCGCGGTTTTATCGCTATTTGTCTGGCCTTCTCGGTCTCGGGCGTCGTGCGTGCCGCCGCACCCACGCCCGCGCCGCCGCCGACGCCGGCACCCGCCCAAACGGCCGCCGAGACGACCTTCGTGAGCGCGGTAACGACCGATCTCCAAAGCCGCTTCGCGACGACCGCGCAAGCGACGGCCGCGGGCTACTTCCGCTACACCAACGAGGATCAAACCGGCGCGATCAGCTGGGTGAACACGAAGTACTGGCAGAGCGACCAGCAGCATCCCAGTCAGCTTTGGTACGACGTCACCGGTCGTCTGATCGGCGCCGACTTCTCGGTGCTGCAGAGTAACTCGAAGGCGCGTCCGACGATCTGGGGCGTCGCGCCCTCGCGCTGGCTCGACTTCTCGCCCGGACACGTGCACTTCGGCATCAAGACCGCCTCGGGCGTCGCTTACGGTGGTGCGGGCTCGAAAACGATGACGAAGGTCGGCGGTTCGGTCGACAATCCGACGGCGGCCGACATTGTGAAGATCGGCAAGCTTCCGCATTACAAAGTCCTCAAGATTCCGGCGCCGGCAAACGCGTCGCAGGTCGCATTCGTCTTTCCGTTCCCGGCAATCTGGGATCTTCAGGTTTGGCTCGTTCCCAATCCGCTTGGCGCCTTCGCCGAGCACAATCCGAACGTCAAGCCGAGCGCGAACGCAGAAGAGCAAGACTAAACGCTAGCGCGCAGGTACGGGCCCCGTTGCGAGCCCGTACCTTGCGTTGCGTCCAGGGCGCCGTTACTTCGTGCTGATCGCGGCGCCGATTGGTTCCACGAGGTTCTCGCCGTTCTCCTGATTGCGGGGAGACCCGCCGGCCGGGAAAGCCCAGCGATCCGTAGTGGCGGGCGTGTAGCCGCACGTTTCGTCGTCGGCCCCGACGACGTACTTCTCCTCATCGGCCGCGATAACGCTTTGGGTTAGGTCGCAGACCTGACCGCCGCTATAGTTCGAAAGATTGGTCGTGCCGATAATCGAGCCGGTCGAGCCCGAGATCGAAACCCAGTAGATGCACGCGGAAGCCGTGCCGTCGCACTGCTGGTCGCCGAGTGCGACGTACTTACCAGCTTTATACCACTGCACCATGCCGGGGAAGTGAAGCGTTCCGTTGCTCAGCGAGACGATCTTCGTACTCGAGCTGCCGGCCGGCAGTTCCGCGAAATAGCTCGTGCTGCGCCCTTCGTCGGTTCCATCGAAGAAGAGATTGCCGCTATCGTCGTACCCGGCGAATAAGTACTGGTAGATGCTCGCGTTGCTGTAAGGGGTGCCGCTTCCCGAGCCGTTCTTAAAGACCACGACATTACCCGGGCCGCTCGAACTCTCGATGTTCGTGACCGCGAGGTCGCCGGTCGCGCGGTTGACGGCACAGCTCGCGGGAAACTCGTTGGGTACGCTCAACGTTTTGAGCAGCGTTCCGGTACGCGAGTACTGCCGCATCTCTTGGGCGCCCGTATTAGCGACCCAGATGTCGCCGCTGGGATCCTCGCACAAGCCTTGGGGCGAACTGAGGCCGGTGATCTGCCCTTTGAGTGTTTGAGCGGGCATCGTAAAGACATCGATGTCATTCGAGCCGAAATCTGAGATGAAGAGCAGGCGGGGCGTGGCGCCCGCGTCTTTCGCAAACCAGGTTTTTCGTTTTTCGGGACGTTTCGTCACGCTCGCACGCGCCGCGAGCACCGGAATCTCCGCCTTCTGGTCGAGCAAACCCGCGTCCGGCTGCTCCGTTTGCGTGGGCGTCTTTGCTTGGGCAGAACTCTGCGTCGTTGCCGGCGCAATCGCCGACGACGGCGTCGCTTGCATGCCGGCGCCGCTGCTGCACGCCGCGAGTCCGAGGACGGGCGCACACGCGACGAGCGCGGACGTGACGGCCTTCGAAGTATTCACGAAAGACTGCTCCTGTGGGGGGCTTCGCTACTGCGTGGCAGCGCTGCGTTTACCCGCGCCGCCGGAACGCAAAACTCAAGAAACTCCCAGATCGGCTCAGAGCCGAGCGAGCGAATCCATCTTAAACTCGAGCGCTTCGAGATATTTTTCCGCGTCCATCGCGGCACGGCAGCCGGCGCCCGCAGCAGTAATCGCTTGCCGGTAGCGATGGTCGTTAACGTCGCCGGCGACGAAGACGCCCTCGGCGTTCGTCGTCGTGCCGTCGGGGGACGCGATGTAGCCGAGGTCGTCGAGATCGATCTGTCCCGCGAAAATGCCCGTGTTGGGAATATGACCGATCGCGATGAAGAGCGCGTCGGTTTTGAACTCCGCCGTGGCGCCGTCGACGACGTTGCGCAAACGCAGCCCGGTGAGGTGCGTATCGCCCAAAACTTCTTCGACGACGGTATTCCAAATGAAATCGATCTTCTCGTGAGCGCTCGCGCGGCTGGCCATGATTTTGCTGCCGCGCAGGCGATCGCGGCGATGAATCAACGTGACGCGACGGCCGAAGCGCGTGAGAAAGAGCGCCTCTTCGAGCGCGGAGTCGCCCCCGCCGACGACGACGATCTGCTTGTCGCGGAAAAACGCGCCGTCGCAGGTGGCGCAGGTCGACACGCCGCGGCCGCGCAGGCGATCCTCGCCGGGGATGTCGAGCCAGCGCGCGCTCGCGCCGGTCGCGATAATCACGGTCTCGGCTTCGTACTGCGCGTCGAGTGTACGGACGATCAGAGG
>DATAQH010000179.1:0-11495 GCA_036264815.1 Candidatus Cybelea sp. | reverse complement strand
GCCCAAGAAGCGCCGGCGCTGACTGGAGCACTGTGCCACGACGTATGGCACAGTCACGTGTAATTTTTTCGTTATGCACAAGCGACCCACAAGGCGTTCACCGGCGCAGCGAGGCACAGCGGGTCGCGTATGACCGTTGCGCCGCTTCATTCGACGATCGATCGCATACCGCCGCACAACCTCGAGGCCGAGATGGCGCTGATCGGATCGGTACTCGTCGACCGCGAGATGCTCGCCGCCGTCGGTGAGATCATCCGGCCGAACGATTTCTACGCGCACGTTCACGAAACGATCTTTATGGTTCTCGTCGAGCTCTACGAGCGCGGCGAACCCGTCGACAAGATTACCGTCGCTGAGGAGTTGAAGCGGCGCGGCGTTCTCGAGCGCGTCGGCGGCCTCTCGTACATCAGCGCGCTGATGGATACCGTGCAGACGGCTGCCTCGGCGCGGTACTACGCGACGATCGTGCGCGAGAAGTCGGTGCTGCGCTCGCTGATCCACGCGGGCACCCAGATCACCGGGCTCGGCTACGAAGGCGAAGAAGACGTCGCCGGCGCGCTCGATCGTTCCGAGCAGCTCGTTTATACGATCGGCGAACGCCGCGGCGTCACCGAGTTTATGCCGGTCAGCCGCCTCATGAAAGGTGCCTTCGACCACATCGACCGGCTCTACCACATGCGCGGCGATCGAACCGGGCTCACCTCCGGCTTTCGCGATATCGACGAGATGACGACCGGTTTTCAGCCCGGCAACTTCGTAATCGTCGCGGCCCGGCCGGGGATGGGCAAGAGCTCGTTCGCGCTCAACATGGCCGTCGCCGCAGCGAGGCAAGAAGGTGCGCCGGTCGCGTTCTTCTCGCTCGAAATGTCGAACAACGAGCTGATTCAGCGATTGATCTGTTCGGAAGCGCGCATCTCGATGAACCACATGCGTCGCGGCAACATCAAAGACGGCCAGTGGGAGCTGATCTCTAACGCCATGGGCTCGATCAACGACCTGCCGATCTATCTCGACGATTTGGGCGCGTTGACCGTCAACGACGTTCGGAGCCGCTGCCGGCGTTTAAAGTCGACGGTCGGGCTGGGAGCCGTCTTCATCGACTATTTGCAGCTGCTTCGGCCCGGCGTGCTTGCGCGAAACGTCAATCGCAATGAAGAGCTCTCGGAGATCTGCCGCACGCTCAAGGTGACGGCCAAGGATCTCGAGGTGCCGATCATCGCACTCGCGCAGCTCAATCGCGCCGTCGAAGCGCGCGCGGGAACGAAGCGGCCGTTGCTCTCGGATCTGCGCGACTCCGGCTCGATCGAACAGGAAGCCGACGTCGTCGCCTTCCTTTATCGCGACGGTTACTACAATCCCGAAACGGCGGAGCCCGATCTGACCGAGTTCATCATCGCCAAGCATCGCAACGGTCCGACCGGAACGGTCAACCTGCGCTTCCGTCCCGAGTTTACGCTCTTCTTGCCGTACGCGGACGAGTCGCACTACCCGAGTTAGTTGGAGCGTCGGGCCGGTTACATTCCGGCTCGGACACATTCGTCGCGCTACATTCATGTAGCGCTCCTATCGACTGCCTCGCGCCTTCCGCATCCTGCTCCGGCGCTCGGTCAGACGGTCCTCCGCCGGAACGTAACCGGCCCGACGCTCGGGTTTAAGGAAGACTGTTTTAGGCAGACAGAGTCGCACTCCGAGGAGGGTCGGTCCGGTTACATTCCGACTCGGACGGATTCGTCGCGCTACATTTGTGGCGACTTGGGTCGGGACCGCGCTTCGCGCAGCCTCAAGAGAAGGAGCTTTTCGGGGCGGTGCTAAGGTGTTAACCATGGTTAGCGTTAACTATGGCTAACAAGGGCACGGTCGACCTCCTAACCGTCGGTTCCGATCGATCGCCGACGCGCGCCCGAGAAGACTACGTCAAAGCGATCTACCAAATCGGCGGCGGCGCTCCGGTGCGCGCGGCGGCCGTCGCGCGTTATCTCGACGTCAGCCGCGTCTCGGTCAGCAAAGCGAAACGAATTCTCGAGAGCGACGGGCTGATCGAGCCCGCGCGCGTTCCCTCCGATCCGCTCGCGCTGACCCGGCGGGGGCGGACGCTCGCGATCGCGATGGTGCGCCGTCACCGTTTGCTCGAAACGTTTTTGCATCGCTCGCTGCACGTTCCGCTCGAGCGCGTGCACGCCGAGGCGGAGCGCATCGAGCACGTGATCTCCGACGACGTCGCGCTGCGAATTGCCGACTTGTTGGGGCGCCCAGCCAACGATCCGCACGGCCATCCGATACCGTACGAAGATGCCTATGCGACGCGCGATCCGCTGCCGACGCTGGCCGCGCTTGCCGCAGGCGCGCGCGCGCGCGTCGTCAGCCTCGACGATCGCGATGACGCGGGCGTGAAGACGCTGGCCGCGGCCGGGCTTCTTCCGGGAACGGCCGTATTTGTCGTAGCCGCCGACGCGAAGCGGATCCGTCTGCGCTGCGGGAAGCGCACGATCGCGCTGCAGCGGCGTCACGCCGAGATGGTGCGCGTTGCAAGGTAGCTTCGGCGTGGGTTCGGAGAGCCCACAGGTCGTCGCCGCGGCGCGAGAGGCGCTGGCCGGCGAACGGCGCGGACTGCGCGCGCTCCTGCCGTTCGCCGGCCCGGCGTTCGTTGCATCGGTCGCCTACATGGACCCCGGGAATTTCGCCACCAACATTCAGGGGGGCGCTGCGTTTGGATACCGGCTGCTCTGGGTCGTCGTGCTCGCCAACCTCATGGCGATGCTCTTCCAAGCGCTCTCCGCCAAAATGGGCATTGCGACGGGAAAGAATCTCGCCGAGCTTTCGCGAGAGCACGCCCCGCGGCCGCTCGTTTACGCGATGTGGGTCGTCAACGAGTTCGGAGCGATGGCGACCGACCTCGCCGAGTTCTTGGGTGCCATCATCGCGCTCTATCTGCTCTTCGGAATTCCGATGGTCGCCGGCGCGTTGCTTACCGGTGCGGTTACCTACGCGATTCTTGCGTTGCATCGCTTCGGCTTCCGGGCGATGGAGACGCTGATCGGTTCGTTCGTCGGAGTGATCGCGATCTGCTACATCGTCGAAACGATCTTGACGAGGCCGAACTGGCACCAAGTGCTGTACCACTCCGTCGTTCCGTGGATCGGCGGCCCGACGAGCGTGCTGCTCGCGGTGGGGATCGTCGGCGCGACGGTGATGCCGCACGCCATCTATCTGCATTCCGCGCTAACGCAGGGCCGGATCGTAGCCCGCACGCGCGGCGAAGCCTCGCGCATCGTGCGCTTCTCCTACGTCGACGTCATCGTGGCGCTGACGATCGCGGGCCTGGTAAATCTATCGATGATGTACATGGCCGCGGCGGTCTTTCATTCGACGGGAAACACGGGGGTTGCCGACATCACGACGGCCTACCGAACGCTGACGCCTCTGCTCGGAAATCTCGCGGCGGTCGTCTTCTTGATCTCGCTGATGGCTTCGGGCATCGCGAGCTCGGTCGTCGGCACGATGGCCGGACAGGTGATCATGCAGAGCTTCGTCGGATTTACGATTCCGCTCTGGCTGCGCCGGGTGATTACGATGGCACCGGCCGTCGCGGTCTCGGCCGCCGGCCTCAACGTCACGCAGACGCTCGTGCTCAGTCAGGTCGTGCTGAGCTTCGTCCTTCCGGTTCCGGTGATCGCGCTGGTCGTCTTGGGTTCTCGCAAGAGCGTGATGGGTGAGCTGGTCAACGCACCGTGGGTGACGGCACTGGCCGCATGCGCGACGGTGGGAATCGTGACGCTCAACGCTTTTTTGATCTGGACGACTCTACATCGTTAAATCTTGGTCCTCGGGCGTACCGAGGCTCTGTGCGAGATACATCCGCGAGAGCTTGACGTACTCTTCGGCCGAGACCTGGATCCACGTCGCTGCCTCGCCCTCGAGCGCTTTCTTTACCACCGCCGGCGCGCCGGCCGCTACGACGCGCGGCGGAATCGTCGCGTTCTGGCCGACGACGCTGCCGGCAGCGATCAGCGCGCCCTCGCCGATCGTGCATCCATTGAGCAGGGTGGCATTGCTGCCGATCAGTGCGTAACGTTCGATATTGCAGTCCTCCATCACCGCGCAGTGCCCGACGGTCACGTCGTCGCCGACGTACGTGCCGCCGCCTTCGCTGACGTGAACGACCGCGTTGTCTTGAATCGAGGTTCGTCGGCCGATCCTGATCGGTCCGTTGTCGCCGCGCAGCACGGCCCCGAACCAGATGCTCGACTCGTCGCCGACCTCAACGTCGCCGATCAAGATCGCATTGGGTGCCACGAATGCCGAGCCGGAGACCTTGGGCAGCTTGCCCCGATATTCGATCATCATAAGGCGAAGCTTCGCAGGCGCGCGCGTCGAACCTCGCCGCCATGCATCGTCACCGGACGCCGCTGCGCGGCGTCAAGGCCATTCCCCATCCAAAACCCGGCGATCCGAGCTATACCGAGGTCAACTATACCTACGCCGGCCGAACCGGGCACATCCACGAAGTCGTGGAGATCGCGGGGCGCTCGTTAGCGAAGGTCGGCTTCGACGATCGTAAGATCGTGTACTATCTGCTCGACGATCTAGAGCTCGACGAGACGGCGAAGCGGGGCACCTTTCACGATACCGACCCGTAGCAGCCCTATGGCTTGACGTTGGGGTTATGCCAGGCGAAGGCGCCGTCCGGATTCGGTACGACCCAAACGATCAAGTCCCAGAGGCTCGGAAAATGAAAGATCGTCACGACGTCGCTTGCGTTCTGGACTTTTTTCATCGCGACGATCGTCGCGGCGCTGGGGTTGTTTGCATCCGCGCCGGGCACGGAGTTGAAGTCGCCGTCCCAGGCCCACTGGTCGTACTTTACTTGTCCGGTCGCCGGGTCGCGCTGCGCCCAGTGAACGTGGCCGTTGAACTGATACCAGCGGCCGGGGTTGATCCCCCATAGGTTCGGGCGTGACGGGCTCGTGCTCGTGAGTACGGAGTAGTCGGCGCCCATCAGCTTTCCGCTCTTGTCGTACCACAGCTGGCTGGGATGCTCGAAGTCTTTCGACTCCCACTGCTTGTTCGCATAGCTGATCGCGCCGGTTTCATCCGGGGATGTGTAGCGGACGTAGCCGGCCTTCTCGGCGTCGGCGACCGTCGGATAGTGCGCCATGATGTAGGCGGACATCTGGCCGACCCAGGCGCTTTCCGCCGCATCGGGCTTCCCGAAGTAGGTCGGCTGCTGGTCGGCCAGGGCCCGGAGCGGGACCGAAATTAGAAAAAGAAGGGCGACGGCAAGCCATCCGTGGAAAGAGCGGCGGCTGCGGCGCCGACGTAGCTCAGTTGGTAGAGCAATTGTTTCGTAAACAATAGGTCGCCGGTTCAAGTCCGGCCGTCGGCTCCAGTCTAGAACCCTTACGTCGTAGGGGTTTTTGCTTTGGTGCTGTGACATGCGCTACGCCTCCCTTGGGCCTCGTTAACCCTTTTTCTAACCACCCACTGTCGAGCAATGAGTCCATGGCAATAGCCGCTCGCTGGCCGTCTCAGGCGTAGGCGCGGCTGTATATATTCAACGTCGTTCGGGACGTACTGTGACCCAACCAACCTGCAACGTCTTGAGGCTGACCGCCGCCCGCTATTCGGTATCGGGTGGACGCGAATCGAGCGGCTGCCGGAGAAAGTCTTGCTCTCCGTGCGGCGACGGGATCCGCGTAAAGACCCTAGGCGCCCGCGAAAAGTCGAAGCAGCCCGGCGCGATAGGATTGGCGCGCGTGTCGCTTGCCGAGAGTCGCGGCAGGTACCATTGATCCTCGATGAACTTGAGAATGCTGCCGTGTTCGTAGCGCACGTGCGATACGCACCCCGCTTTTGCATACGCCGAAACGATCAGCAGTGGAACTCGAATGCCCAGCCCATCGTAGTCCACCATGCCCGGCGCCACGTGGTCGTACCAGCCGCCGTAGTCGTCCCAGAAAATGAAGACGACGGTCGAATCCCAATACTTCGACTCGCCGATCGCGTTCACCAACGATGCGACCCAATCGGGGCCGGTATTTGAATGGCACCCGGCGTGATCGGAGTTGCGGCAGGTCGGAGTTACCCAGCTGACGGCCGGCAAAACACCACTTGAGACGTCCTTGAAGAACCGCGTCTGCGGCGTAATAACGTCCTTGCTCCAGTCGGGACCTTTGTAGATATGCTCGATGGCTTGATAGGCGCTCCAAGCACCGCCGCCGCCGTTGACCAGGGAGGTGTAGTAGCGCCAGGAGACCCCCGCCTTGTCGAGCTCGTCGCCGAGAGTTCGGTTATTAAAGCACGGAGCGACGCTCTTTCCGATCGTTCTTTGTTGAGTCACCGTCGGAATCGTAGAAGGGCCTTCGCAGCCCCATGGGCCGATTGGAAAGTTGACCGTCGAACTGGCCTTTGCCGCGATGATGTATTGGTGCGAGACGAAGCTGCTCGAATCGAAGTTGGAGGGAAACATCTCATCTGCAAAGACGTAGTGTTCGCCGATGAAGAAATACGGCTTCGTCTCGGAGCGCGGGACGTAGCTGTACGGAGGGTTTGCGTTGGGGCATTGCGGATAGCCCGGCTTCCCGCATTCCCAGGACTCTCTGTCGAAGCCGTCCATCCGGCAGTCCGTCCCGGGGTACGCACCCTGACCGTCGCAAGAGTCGAAGAAACTCGTCGAGTTGTGCTGGAAATCCCACGCCGCCTCGAGTGGAACGGGCTTCAGCGTTATTTTTTCTCCGAGCCGGTTGAAACCGTACGGCCGCGTGCGCGCACCCGGGAAGCCCGCAAAGAGATTGTCGACCGAGCGATTCTCCTGGACGATGACGACCACGTGATGGATCTGACGATAGTGAGTCGCCGGAAACTCCGCTAGCCAACCGACGGGCACCGGCTGCGAGTTACTTCCAACTCCCCCGCACGCCGACACTACGAGAGCCGAAGCCGCGATCGTTACGATGCGCGGCACGCGAAACCGTGCGCGAGAGCGGCGATTGTGACTCATGGCTCCGGCGATAGTTCGGGGCAGCGCTTACCGCCGCCTCGGTAGGCACGATCGCCGGCAGACGAACGGCTTACGTCATCGAAAGGCGAGAACGACGAGCCAGTAGCCTACAAAACAGAGCGCTGTACTTAACATCGTTTCGAATGCCTACAGGACCGGGCCGGTTTTCATGAGGAGCGTGCGGAAGCGCTGCGTTGCGGCGACCGCCGCAAACCACGGGAGACTCTTTAAGAAGGGCAGCGTCGATTCGTGCTGCTCGTAGGCGTCTTCGAGGTAGGCCATCGTCTCTTCCAGACGGCCGAGCCCCGCGGCGACGATCGCCAGATTCCAACTGACGACGTAATCGGTACGTGCCATCGTCAGCAGCGTTTCGAAGACCTGTTCCGACCGCTGTGTTTCACCCATGTCGGCATGGGCCCGAGCGAGCATCGGAAGACGGAAGCTGAGATCCTCCGAGCGCTCCTGCGGAAGCAGCAGCAAATCGGCCATGGCCCGCTCCGGGTCGCCGGCGAGCAGGTGCGCCTGCGCGCGGTATCGTCGCGCGATGTAAAAAGTATCGTCGGTCTCGAGCAGGCTCGTCATGATCGCGATCGCGTTGGGATAATCGCGGGAGTGCAGCATCACGCGGGCGAGCAGCAGCTGGAGCGGAAGTGAGGACGGTTCCATCATCAGCGCGCATTCCGCTTGCGCGAGTGCGTCGTGGTAACGGCCGGTGCAGACGTAAAGCCAGGCAGCGTTGTTGCGAACGAACGTCGATCCGGGATTTAACCGAATCGCCAGCTCGATCTCCTCTTGGGCACCCCTCCAATCGCGGTCGCAGAAGCAGAGGAGGCCCGAGCGTACGGCGTGCGCGACCGCCGATGTCGGGTCGATGGCGAGTGCGCGCGCAATCGCCTTCTTCGCAAGCGGAAACGAGAGACCCGGCGGTGCGTGCCAGTACTCCGCGAGCAGGGCGCGCGAACGCGCGAGCCCGATTAGCGCGGGGACGTAATTCGGATTCGAGCGCAACGCGGCGTCGAAGAACTCGATCGCGCGTTTGATCGCCGGCGCCGTCCGCTGCTCGATGAAGAAGCTGCCCTGGCAGTAGTTGCGAAACGGATCGACGCCGCTGCGCAGCAGGGCGTCGCCGATCGTTGCCGCGTCGGGAATCGGCTCCTCGCGAGCGATCGGCATCTCGACGACCTGCAAAGCGAAACGATATCCGCCGGAGACCGAGAGAATATAGGAATGATCGCGCGCCCGCTCGCCGAGCAGACGGCGCAGCATATAGACGTGCTGCGCGAGGTTGCCGTCGGTAACGGCATCTTGCTGCCAGATCCTCTCCGCTAGGCGCTCCTTGGTGACGAGGCCGCCGTTGGCCGCGACGAGTTCGCTCAGTAAAACGGCCAGACGCTCGGGGATCGGCGTGACCTCCTCCCCGCGGAAGAGCAGGCGCCGCGCCGGGTCGAACCGGCAGTCGCCAAAACCGTACGCATAGGCTCCGGCCCGCGGCCGAGGCTCCTCGATCAACCCAACGACGCTCACTGCCCTCACATCTCCTAAATCTTTAGTTGAATGATAAACGGTGTTGCGCATGGTGTCAACTAATTATTTAAGGGCTAGCCTAAAGCACAGGGTGACTTCGATTTGCTCACCCGGAGAGTGGGGGGAAGGCAGGTCGTCAGGAGGCCGACTGCCGGCTTGGCCATCGTGATGGCGCTTTGAATCTCGTATCTGGGTTGCCCCCAGAGCATAGCCGCGAAAAGGGCCAGGACTCCCAGGCCGATCAGGACCGGGCGCCGGCGCGAGGTGACGATGCTGCCTGCGACGTCGGCGATCACCGACGGCGAGGCGGGCAGATCGACGAGCAGCGCTTCGAACTCCTCGCCGTAGCGCGATTTCCATTCGGCGGAGTGCATCTGCGCGAGCACCCGGGCAACGCGTGCCTCCATCCTAGGTCGCGAGTCCTTGGAGCATCATCTGATACTCCCGCAGTTCGCTCATCTGCTCGGCGAAGGCGCGGCGGCCGGCGGCGGTAATGCGGTACGGACGCCGGCCGCGCTCTTCGAGGGCTCTGCCCTCAATGAATCCCAGTCCTTCCAACCGGGAAATCGCACCGTAGAGCGTGCCCGGACCGAGCCTCTTTCCGGTATGCGCTTCGACGTCGGCGATGATCGCGTACCCGTGTTTGGTACCCGCGGAGAGCGATGCCAAGATCAAAAGCGCCGGCTCGGTGAAACGACTAGCGCTCGCTTGTGCGGACGTTCTCTCATTACGTGCCACGTAATATATCGTACCACGTAATATTGAAGCGGGCAATACCAGGTCTTCCAGCGGCGGAGCAAGCGGCAAAACCAATCCTCGCGAGCAGCTTTGTAGAGGTTACCAACCGCTGCCCGGGATTGTTTCGCGCGGCGCCTTACCGGCGCGCAACGATGCTGGTCGATTGTGCGCCGGCGTATAACGTGCCGCCCGCGTCGAAGAGCCGCGCCTCGCCGACCACGATCGTCTGCCCGCCGTGGATCACCTCGGCCTTCACCTGCATCGTGCCGGTCCTCGCAAGGATCGGGCGAAAGAACCGCACGTCGAGATCGAGCGTCATCACGCCCGACGCCTCGCCTTCGAGAACCGATATCGATACGAGTCCCAACGCAATATCCAAGACGCTGCTCGCGAATCCACCCTGTGCGACGCCAAACGGATTCTCGTGGCGCGTTTTGGGCGTCGCCCGGGCGCGGACGCTGCCGGCGGCAACTTCATCGAGCACGAAGTCGAAGTGTTCGGCCATCGGCATCGAAGCGGCGCCGAGCAGCGAACGGACGAAGGCAAGACCATCCACCGAATGTCACGCATATCCGGCGAACGGATCGGTTTTGACCTCGTCGCAAAAGTTTTCGAGATGGAAGCCGGGCACCATTCGATAGCCGACGTCGACCACGAAACAGTTTCCAGTCGCCTGCGGCTTACGTTGGGCGACCGCCGCCACCGCCTGAAGAAAGGCGGGGACGAAGTTGGTACGGGGGGCTGCCTTCAACACGGCGAGGACATCGTCGCGCGCCAGCGCACCGAGCGACGCGCCGAAGTCCGCCGAAACGCCTGCGTTGACGAGCACGACTTCACTCGATTTCCAGCGTGCGAGGCCTCCTTGATCGTGTAAGGCGATCGCATCCCAGATCGTCTCCGCGCGCGTTGCGGGTATCCCGTGCCGTTTCGCGAGGCCGCGCGCGAGGTTCGCGCCGTCGACCTCGAAACGGTAGCTCGGGCTCGCGTAGGTTGCGCTCAGGCCTGCGTCGTGCAGGATCGAGGCCACGTACACGCTTTCGGCGTCGTGTTCGATTTTTTTCGCTCGCGCGATGAGCTCCGCGAAGAGAAACGTACGCAGCGAGTGATTAAAGATTTCGGGCGGCTCGGCGGCGAGCGCGGTCGTGGTGGCCTCCAGCGCTAGCGGCGTATCGACGATGGCGACGCCGGCAATGCTTTTCGGCAGGCCCTGCGCGGGCGTGATCGCCGCAACCGCGCAACAGGCGTTAAGAAACTCGGATCTATTCACGGCTACGATTGTAGCATTGCGCGAAATCAAACTTTATCAAACTTTGCAGATGAAACTCCGACACTCGTTCGAGCGTCAATCGTAACAGATGCTCCCGCAGGCTCGGCTCTTTCGGTTCGGTGAGTTTTGCTTTGACCCCATGCGCCGCGTACTGTTGCGGGGGTCGAGCGTTACCCCCGTCGCGGAGCGCTTGGCGCTCATCCTCACGCAGCTGCTCGCAGCCGGTGGGCGAGTCGTGAGCAAGGAGACGTTGGCGGTCACGGTCTGGCCGAACGACGCGGTGAGCGATGGGAATCTCGTTCAGCACATCTATCTGCTGCGGCGCCTCTTCGGCGAAAAGACTAAGGAGCGGTCGCACATTCTCTCCGTTGCGCGCATCGGCTATCGCTTCGCCGTTCCGGTCGAAGCGATGGAGCCGCCGCTGAGCGAGACGTTTACGACCGACGCCGCGAGCCTTGGTGCGATCGTTTCCGGCGAACAATTCGAGCCGTTTCGCGCCTACTGTCAAGGAAGCTACTTTCTGGAGCAGCGAACGGCGCCCGCGATTCGCCGGGCGGCGGAGTTTTTTGAAAGCTCCTTGCAGTCGAATCGCGATTACGTGCCCTCGCTGATCGGACTCGCGCGAGCGCATCAGTTCCTCGGCACCTATTGGCACGAATCGCCCGATCTCACGTTTCCGGCGGCGCTCGAAGCCGTCGAAAGAGCGCTGGCGATCGATCCGGCGAGCGCCGTCGCGCACGCCGTCCGCTCCGGGCTGCTTTGCTTCTGGAAGTGGAATTGGGAGGGCGCTCGTCGCGAGTCCGAGCTCGCGATACGGCTCAATCCGGGCTCGACCCTCGTTCGCACCAACGCGGCCTGGGTGCACGTCTGCACCGGGCGCTTCGAGCGGGCGGTGCTCGAAGCGCAGCTCGCGCTCACGCTCGAGCCGTCGTCGCTCTCCCTGCAGCTGCTCGTTGCTCGGGTGCTCCT
>DATAQH010000176.1:0-15793 GCA_036264815.1 Candidatus Cybelea sp. | reverse complement strand
CTACTCGAGCACCCGGTGCGGAGCCTCTTCGCTCACCCGGCGACGGCAGCGCTCTTCTTGGTCGTCAACGGCCTGGTGATGTTTGCGGGCGAAGCATTGCGCCGGCTTCAACAGCGGCGCCTCGCGCGCGCCGGCAAGCCGATCGAACGGCTGAGCTATCCCGCGAGCCTCTTCATCGGGCTCGCGCAGGCAGCCGCACTGCTTCCAGGCATATCCCGCTCGGGAAGCTCGATGGTTGCCGGGTTGCTCTGCGACCTGGATCACGAGGACGCGGCGCGCTTTTCGTTTCTGCTGGCGACGCCGGTGATCGGTGCGGCCGCGCTCCTGGAGATTCCCAAGCTCTTCGCGCCCGACGCACATCTCGTGCTCGTTCAGGCGATCGCCGGCGGGATCGCAGCGGGCATCGCCGCATATCTTTCCGTCGCGTTCTTGACGCGTTATTTCCGCTCGAACGACCTGCGCCCGTTCGGCTGGTATTGCGTAATCCTCGGTTCCATCTGCTTCGTGCTCGCGCGAAAGGGAGTCATTACATGAGAGTTCTCGCCCTCGTTTTGGCCGTAGTCTTTTTCGTTCTTGGCATTCTCTACGGGATGGGCCGGATAAATCTCTTTACGGAATCCGGAGCCGGACATTCACATCACATCACCCACATGGTGATCTTGTGGGTGCTCGCGCTGCTCTGCCTGATCTGGGTTCGGTTTCAGAGTGCGCCGAGACGATGAAGCTCTCGCACGTCGCAGCCGATGGCAGCATCGCGATGGTCGACGTTTCCGGTAAAGAGGCGACGGTGCGTTATGCCCGCGCGCAGGCGCTGGTTCGTTTAAACGACGCGGCGCGCGCCGCGATCCGCGACGCGGCTTTGGCAAAAGGCGACGCCTTCGTCGCGGCCCAAATAGCGGGGATCATGGCGGCCAAACGCACGGCGGAGCTCATTCCGCTCGCCCACCAGCTTCCGCTCAGCAGCGTCGACGTCGGCTTCGCTTGGCGCGAGGACGGCGCGCTGGAGGTCGAGGCAGAGGCGAGGACCACGGCGCAAACCGGCGTCGAGATGGAAGCGATCGTCGCCGCAACGGTGGCGGCGCTGACGATCTACGACATGGCCAAGGCACTGGACCGGCGTATCACGATCGAGGCGGTGCGCCTGTTGAACAAGACCGGCGGCAAGGGTTCCTTCGACGCCGCGGGGGCGGCCGGGGACGCGCCGTGAGGAATCGCGTCGCGCTGATCGTCCTTTCGGACCGGGCGGCGTCGGGCAAGCGTCCCGACACGTGTATTGCCTTGATGAAAGAGCGCCTGGGCGGCGCCTATGAGATCGTGCACGAACGCGTGATGGCCGACGAGGCCGCCGCGTTGCAGGCCGAACTCATCGACCTGGCCGACGCAAACAAGGCCGACCTCGTGCTCACCAGCGGCGGAACGGGGCTTACGTCGCGCGATCGCACGCCGCAGGCGACGGCCGCGATTCTCGACTACGAGGTCCCCGGAATCCCAGAAGCGATTCGAATGGTTTCGTTTGCGAACGTAAAAACGGCGATACTCTCGCGCGCGCTCGCCGGCGTTCGCCTGCGCACCTTGATCGTCAATCTTCCGGGGAGTCCAAAAGCGGTCGCCGAAGCGCTGGACATCGTGCTTCCGGCGATCCCGCACGCACTGGAACTGCTCAACGACGAGGCCATGCACGAGTGATCCGCATCACGAGTTTCCAGGCGGCGCAAACCTATCTGCTCGGCACGATCGACGAAGCCGTCTCGCCGCGAACCTCGTACAAGCTCGACCGGATGCGGGCCTTCCTGCGAAATCTCGGCGACCCGCACCGCGCCTACCCGACGATTCACGTCGGCGGTACGAGCGGCAAGGGATCGACGGCGACGATGATCGCTTCGGCATTGCGCGCTTCCGGCAAGCGAACCGGCTTGCATACCAAGCCGCACCTTCACTCGATGACCGAACGCGCCCAAATCGATGGGGCGTCGATCGAAAGCGAACGCTTTGCGCGGCTGCTCGCCGATTCGATGCCGGCGATCGAGCGTACGATCGCGCAGTTCGGGCAGCCGACGTACTACGAAACGCTGCTGGGCCTCGCGTTTGCGTATTTCGCCGCGGAGAAGGTCGACGTCGCCGTGATCGAGGTCGGACTCGGTGGGCGCCTCGACGGCACAAACGTACTCGAGCCGGTCATCGCCGCAATAACGTCGGTGGGCTACGATCACGTGGAGATATTGGGAACGACGCTCGAGGCCATCGCGCTGGAAAAGGCTGGGATCGCAAAGCCCGGCGTGCCGCTGGTGGTCGGAAGCGTTCCCGAGGCGGCGCGCCGCGTCATCGAACGCTATGCCGCCGAGGTGGGCGCCCCGGTGGTGCTCGTGCGCGACGCCGTGGAGGTCGGCATCGAACAGAGCGACGTGCACGGTGCCGTCTTGAACCTGCAAACCTCCGGCGACAGATACGCGATCGAGCTCCCGGTCCTCGGCATTTTTCAGCGTTCCAATGCAGCAACGGCGGTCGCCGTACTGGAACGCCTCGGCGAACTGCGCCCGGATCGGGAGGCGATCCAGCGCGGCTTCGCCGCGCTCACGATCCCGGGACGCATGGAGTTCGTGTCAAGCAAACCGCCCGTGCTCTTCGACATCGCTCACAACGTCGAAAAGGCCGAAGCGCTCGTCGCGTCGCTGCAAGAGAGCTTCGGCGGCCGCCGGATTCACTACGTCGTCTCGATCGGCGAATCGAAGGACGCGCGCCGCATCCTCGAGGTGCTCGCCAAGCTTCCGTCCACCTTCACGTTTACTTCGTATTCGACCGCGGGACGTAAGGCGATCCCCGCGTCGCGCCTTTCGACGATCGCCGAGTCGTTCGGAAGCTGGGGGCGCGCCGTCGGTGACCCGATCGAAGCGTTGACGATCGCGCGGCGTATCGCCGCGATCGAAGACGTCGTCGTCGTAACGGGCTCGACGTTCATCGTCGGCAGGCTTCGCGAGTGGTTCGTACCCGCGTCCGTGTGAGAGGCTCCCTTCGAGTGCGCGACGCGCGCTTGCGGTGGGGGGAACGAACCTATTTGATGGGGATCGTCAACGTGACTCCCGACTCATTTTCGGGAGACGGTATCGAAAGCGAAGCTGCCGCCACCGAGCACGGCTTGTCGCAACTGAGCCTGGGAGCCGACCTGCTCGACGTCGGCGGAGAGTCGACCCGCCCCGGTCACCAGCCGGTCGACGAACGCGTGGAGATGGCGCGCGTGATTCCGGTGATCGATGCCGTCCGCCGGGCTCGTCCCGGCGCGCCGATTTCCGTCGATACGTACAAGCCCGACGTCGCGCGCGCCGCGCGAATCGCCGGAGCCGATCTGATCAACTCGGTTTGGGGAGCGCCGCCGGAGCTCCTCGACGTTGCCGCAGAGCTCGAGATGCCGATCGTGGCGATGCACAACCAAAGCACAACGCACTACGACGGCCCGGTCGTCGACGCGGTCCTCACCTACCTCGAAGATTGCGGCGCGCGCGCGGTGGCGCGCGGAATTCCTCCCGAGCGCGTCATTCTCGATCCGGGAATCGGCTTTGGCAAGACCGCCGAGCAGAATCTCGCGGTGCTCGCACGGCTCGATCGTTTGGTCGCGCTCGGCTTTCCCACGATGATCGGAACCTCGAGAAAATCCACGATCGGGAGATTGACTGGGAGAGAGGTCGGCGATCGCGTCTACGGTACGGTTGCGACCACGGCACTGGCAATCGCGGCGGGTGTCGACATCGTTCGAGTACACGACGTCGCCGCCGCGCGCGATTCGATCGCGGTCTCCGATGCGATCGTTCGGGGCTGGCGGCCGGCGAAATGGATCGAATAACCCTCCGCGGCGTGCGCGCGCTCGGACGCCATGGATGGCTGCCGGGCGAACGCGACCGCGCCCAACCCTTCGAGCTCGAGCTAAGCGTGGAGGTCGACTTGCGCGCTGCCGAGGCCCGCGACGACCTTCAAGAGACGGTCGACTATGCGGCGCTGCACCGCCGTATCACCGGCGTGGTCGAACGCGCCTCATTCGCTTTGCTCGAGCGCCTCGCGGGAGAGATCCTGGACGCCGTCTTCGAGGATCGCCGCATCGCGCGCGCGAGCCTTACGATCTCAAAGCCCAGTATTCTCGAAGGAGCGACGCCTTCGGTTACGCTGGATCGCAGCAATCCGCGTTACGATCGGCCGTGACGGCGCATCTCGCGTACGTCGGGCTTGGAAGCAATCTCGGCGACCGCGCCGCCAACCTCGAACGCGCGCGTGAAGCGCTGCGCGAAAGCGGCACGATCGTTCGGAGCTCGGCGCTATATCGAACCAAACCATGGGGGCGCCGGGATCAGCCGGAGTTTTTCAACGCGGTCGTTTTGCTCGAGACCAGGTTCGGCCCCCACGAACTGCTCGACGCCTTGCGCGCGATCGAGCGGCGGTTGGGACGCGCGCCCGCGCCGCGGTGGGGTCCGCGAGCGATCGACCTCGACCTCCTGCTCTTCGACGAGCTGATCGTTTCCGAGGCGAATCTGCGTCTGCCGCACGAGCGCCTTGCCGAGCGGGCGTTCGTGCTCGTTCCGCTTGCCGAGCTCGACGATCGCTTCGCGGCGATGCGCGACGCGCTCGATTCGAGCGAGCTGGCAGGCGTCGTACGCCTAGAGGGCGCCTTTTCCAGGTCCGACGCGGTGCCGCGTGAAAGCGGTAGGCTGATGTCGAGCACAGACGCCGCAAGCGTCAGCGATCGAGTTCGCGCGCTGGCCGCGTTTTTGAGCGAAGGGGATGCCGTTCGGGTACGGATCCAGCGGGGCGACGAAGAGATCGAGCTTACGGCGCCGCGCCTTACTGCCGCGCGTCGCGGCTCGGCCGACGGCCTCAGCTCCGAAGCGGGCCCGTTGCGCGTCGATACGATCAAGGCAGACCTCGTCGGAATCTTTCATTTGGGGCGCCCCGCGCCGGCCGAAGGCGAGCTGCTCGACGGCGACCGAGAGCTGGGCTTCATCGAGGCGCTCGGAATTCGAACGCCCATTCATAGCATGGGTTCGGGGCGTCTGGTTTCGATTGCAGCCGCCGACGACGCGCCCGTCGAATACGGACAGCCACTCTTTTCCATCGCCCGAGGCTAAAGGGTGAGAAGGATCCCGTCATTTTTCGTAAGGTACTGATCGCAAATCGTGGCGAGATCGCGCTACGAATCAATCGCGCG
Source organism: Candidatus Cybelea sp. (assembly GCA_036264815.1). Lineage (GTDB taxonomy): Bacteria > Vulcanimicrobiota > Vulcanimicrobiia > Vulcanimicrobiales > Vulcanimicrobiaceae > Cybelea. The sequence continues at coordinate 10,605 of DATAQH010000176.1, read as the reverse complement.
TGTCAAGAGCTCGGTGTTTCGACCGTAGCGATCTTTTCCGAAGCGGACCGCGACTCGATGCACGTACGGCAAGCCGACGAGGCGTTCTGCGTCGGACCGGGCCCCGCGGGGCGTTCCTATCTCAACATTCCCAACATCATTTCGACCGCGCTGATCACCCGCTGCGATGCGATCCACCCAGGGTACGGGTTTCTTGCCGAGAACGCGCGCTTTGCCGAGATTTGTTCCGATCACGGTCTAGAGTTCATCGGGCCCAAGCCGCGGGTCATCTCGCTGATGGGCGATAAGGCGACCGCCAAGCGCGTGCTGCGCGACGCGGGCGTGCCGACGACACCGGGGACCGACGTCCTCGCCTCACTCGACGACGCGTACGCGGCAGCCGAATCGATCGGTTATCCGATTCTCCTCAAGGCGACGGCCGGCGGCGGCGGGAGAGGCATGCGCGTCGTCGGCGATCCCAGCGAGCTGCCGCGCGCGTATGCGGGCGCAACGGCCGAGGCGGAGGCGAGCTTCAAAGACGGCCGGGTTTACATCGAAAAGCTGATCCGCTCGCCGCGCCACATCGAAGTCCAAGTCTTGGGGGACGAATTCGGCAACATCGTTCACCTCGGCGAGCGGGACTGCTCGGTGCAGAAGCCGGCCCACCAGAAGATCATCGAAGAAACGCCGGCGCCGCACGTGCCCGAGGCGATGCGGAACTCGCTGCACGAGATGGCGTTACGCGCGTGCCGCTCCGTCGGCTACACGAACGCAGGCACGCTCGAATTTCTAGCGGCGGGTGACGACGTGTACTTCATGGAGATGAATACTCGCATTCAGGTCGAGCATCCCGTGACCGAGATGGTCTACAATATCGATCTCGTGAAGGAGCAGATCCGAATTGCCTCGGGGGAACCGCTCGGCTACGCGCAGGGCGACCTCGTCGCGCGGGGGCACGCGATCGAATGCCGGATCAACGCCGAAGACACGAATAATCATTTCGCGCCGGCTGCGGGTACCGTTAGCAAACTCGTCTTCCCCGGAGGGCCGGGGATTCGCGTCGACACGCACATGTACGCGGGGGCGACGATTCCGCCGTACTACGACTCGATGATCGCCAAAGTCATCGCCTACGGAGACACACGCGAAATCGCCATCGCGCGGATGGAGCGCGCACTGCGCGAAACGCTCGTCGAAGGCGTACAGACGACGATCGGACTCTGCTTGGAGATTCTTGCCGCCCCGCAGTTTCGCCAAGGCCGGTACGACGTCGAGTTTCTGCCCAACGAGCTCGCGCTGCGATGACGTCGCGCCGCGAGGCCCGCGAGCAGGCGCTCAAGGCGCTCTACTGCGTCGTCATCGGCGATCGCGAGCCGCACGACGCGCTGCGCGAGGTGGTCGGGGAAGAGGCCGACGGCGAGCAGCGCGCCTTCGTCAAGGAACTTACGCTGGGAACGCTGGAGTACGCGCAAGAGGCCGATCGCATCGTCAGCCCGCTCCTGGAGGGATGGGCGCTCGAGCGCCTGCCGACCATCGATCGGCTGCTGCTGGAAATGGCAACCTTTGAGATACGCTGCCGTCCGCAGACCCCGGCGGCGGTAGCAATCAACGAAGCCGTTGCGCTCGCGAAACGGTTTTCGACCGAGGACTCGGGGCGTTTTGTGAACGGAGTGCTCAGTGCGGTCGTCAACGCAAAAGCGTAAGCGCCGCAGCCCGGCGACGCGCTTTCTGCGCGGCTTGGGCATCGCGGTCTTTCTGATCGCGCTCTTTGCGGTCGGCACGGTCGCCGGAATGGTCGCCGCCTACGGGCGCAATCTTCCGGATATCAGCCGGATGGCTGACTACCAGCCCGCCAGTACGACGCGAATCTTTGCTCGCGACGGAACGCAGCTTGCCTCCGTCTATAAGGAGAATCGGGTCTGGGTTCCCCTCGCGCGCATTCCTGCGCTCGTGCGCGAGGCGTTCATCGCCAACGAGGACCATAACTTTTATTCGCACCACGGCGTCGACGCCGGTGGAATCATCAGGGCAGGCTTCGCGGACCTGACGCACCAGCAGATACAGGGCGCGTCGACGATTACTCAACAGCTGGCCCGGCGGCTCTTTCTCAACGACCAGGTCAGCCTTTCGCGCAAGGTCCAAGAGGCGCTGCTTGCTATCGAGATCGAGCGCTATTATACGAAGGACGAGATCCTCGAGCGCTATCTGAACATCATCTACCTCGGAGGCGGTGCGTACGGCGTCGACGCCGCCGCGCACACCTATTTCGGGCGCGGCCTGAGCGGGCTGAGCCTCGGACAGGCGGCGATGCTGGCCGGCGTCGTGGCCGCACCATCGGACTACTCACCGTTTGCCAATATGGATTTGGCCCGGGATCGCGAGCGGCACGTCCTCGATCGGATGGTCGAGAGCGGCTACGTCAGCGCGGCCCAGGCGGATGCGGCGTACGACGAACCGCTCGGCTTGATTACGGAGCGGCCGTCGGGCCTGCAAGGCTACCGCTATCCGTACTTTACGACCTACGCAATCGCGCAGCTCGAACATCTCTTCGGGGCCAGCGCAGTCGAGGAAGGCGGCCTGCAGGTCTACACGACGCTGGACCAGCGCATGCAGAACATCGCTCAAGACGCGGTAACGTGGGGCGTGCACCAGGCGGTCGCGGAGGGCATTGGAGCGCACGAAGCGGCGCTCGTCGCTCTGCGCCCGTCGACGGGCGAGATCCTGGCGATGGTGGGCGGCACGGGATTCTCGCTCACCAATCAATATAACCGGGCCTGGCAGGCACGAAGACAGCCCGGCTCGTCGTTTAAGATCTACGATTATACCGCGGCGATCGATTCCGGCATGCCGGCAAGCTCGGTTATCGACGACACGCCGATAAGCTACCCGATGGGAGACGGCACGCAGTGGTCGCCGCAGGATGACGATCACAGCTATATGGGGGCGATCTCGCTTCGCGAAGCGCTGACACTTTCGCGTAACGTCGTCGCGGTGAAGCTGGCCGAGCGCGTCGGCCTCGACCGGGTCATCGACTACGCTCACCGGATGGGCGTCACCGCGCCGCTGGAAGCGAATCTTTCCCTCGCGCTCGGCTCTTCGGGCGTATCGGTGCTCGATCAGGCCAGCGGTTATTCGACGCTGGCAAATCAAGGGCTGCACGTCGACCCTACGCCGTTCCGCATCGTGAAAGATTCGTTGGGCAGCGTCGTCTTGGATAACCGCTACCCGACGGCGAACGACGTCGTAAGCGCCGGTACCGCCTTCATCATGACCTCGATCCTCGAAGACGTCATCAATCACGGAACGGGCTATCCCAATGCAATCATCGGGCGTCCCGCCGCTGGAAAGACCGGCACGACCTCCAACTTCCGCGACGCGTGGTTCGTCGGCTATACGCCCGATCTCGTCACCGCCGTTTGGCTAGGCAACGACGATTACACGCCGATGAATGAATCGTACGGCGGAAATATTCCCGCGCGCGTCTGGGCCCGCTTCATGAAGGCGGCGCTCGCGGGTACGCCGCAGCACGACTTTCCCTTCCCAGCCGATGAGGTCGCGAAGGTCGCGGGATGCGGCCGCGGATACGAGTACTTCTTGAAGGGAACCGAACCGCAGTACGGTTGCGGCGGATACACCGCGCAAATGCCCGATGACGTTTCGTTGCCGGCGACCGAAGGACTCGCGCAGCCGACGGTGCCGCCCGCCGACGCGACGCCGCCGCCGACGCTCCCTCCGCCTCCGACGCTGCCGCCGACGCCCGCCCCACCGGTCGAGGAGCCTTCGCCATCCGCCCCGCCGTGACGCCGGCCAAGGTCGTCGTTACCGTCGGCGAGTTCTCGAAACGTCTGCAGGAAGTATTCCGCCGCGTTCGCGCCTTCGATTATATCGGAATCAGCGGCGAGGTCTCGGAGTGGACGCCGAGAGCCAACGGCATTTACTTCACGCTCAAAGATGCCCAGGCGGTCTTGCAGTGCTTCGCACACCACAGCCGCGCTCGAAATTTTCCACCGGTCACGCTTGGTTCGGCGGTGGTTGCCTATGGTACGGTGCGCTTAGCCGAATGGCGTAGCCGTTACGAACTGCTCGTCGACAACGTCGAGTTCACTGGGATCGGGGAGCTCTTTCGCCAGTACGAGGCACTGAAGGAGCGATTTCGCGCGCTTGGATTCTTCGAGCAGAGCCGCAAACGCAAGATCCCCCGTTTTCCCAACGTCGTCGCGCTGGTTTCGGCGCGCGGGAAGGGGGCCGAAGACTTTTTGCAGACGATGAAAGCGCGCGCGCCGTACGTCAGGATTCATTTCATCGAAACGAGAGTACAGGGGCTCGGCGCCGACGTCGACCTCGCGCAAGCGCTCGACAAGGCCGACGCCCTGGGCGCCGACGTCATCGTCCTGGCTCGCGGCGGCGGGTCGTACGAAGATCTGTTCTCGTTCAATTGCGAGCCGGTCGTCCGGGCGATCGTGCGGACGAAAACGCCCGTCGTTACCGGGATCGGCCACACCGCGGATCACCATCTGGCCGACGAGGTTGCCGATCTCGAGTGCGAAACGCCGTCGAACGCTGCCCAGTTCATTGCGAACCTCTGGCAATCGGGCGACGAAAAGCTCGCGCGCTTGCGAATCTTGCTCGACAACGGCATTGCGGAGATTCTGGCGGACCGTTCGCAGCGCGCGGACCGCGCGGACGAACTGGTGGGTCGCGCCTGGGAGCGAACGCTCATGCTCCTCCAGAGGCGCGTCGGCGACGCGCAGCGCCGGATTTCGGATCACAATCCGGTCGCTCGAGTCGGGCGCCAGGCACGCCGTTTAACGGAGTCCAGCACGCGGTTGGGCGCGTGGCCGGCGAATGCGTTCGGACAGCGCGAGCGAGCCGTCGGGGCTCGGCACGAACGTCTGGCGTCCGTCTCGAAGCTCGTCTTTGCGCATCGCGAGAACGCCCTCGCCCTCGCGAGAAGCCGGCTGGAATCGTCCGATCCGGAGATGCCCCTGCAGCGCGGGTACGCGATCGTAACGTTCGCCGGACGCGCGCTGAGGGACGCTCGCGACGTCGCGCCGGGAGACGCCATCGACGCCAAACTGGCGCGCGGGAGCGTTGCGGCGCGCGTGGAAACGGTGAGCGTCGATGAGTAAGGCGTCAGACCCAAAGAGCTTCGAGGCAAAGCTGGATCGAATCGATGCCATCGTTAACCTCCTGCAGAATGGCCAGCCCAGCCTCGAAGAGTCGATCGCGCTGTTCAAAGAGGGCAAGAACCTTGCGCGCGAGTGCGAGGCGCTGCTCAAGAACGCGCAGACGCAGGTGGAAGAGGCAATGGCCGAGGCTCGCCCTTCAGAAGGTGCGGCTACTGCCTCGGAGCTCGACGGCGAACTTCCCTTCTAAAGCGGTGCCTAACTAACTCTCATCGGCAGCGGCTTGCGGCATCGGACTGAAATGGGGTTCGATGCGCCGCATGAATGCGTCGAAAAGCGGAACGGTAAAATCGATCCGCCCGTGTTCGGGGCTGTAGATCATCCCTTTTTTGATGAGCGAGTCGCGCGGCGGCCCGAGCTGTCGCTGCGTGCTGCCGGCGACGTCGGCGACCTCTTGCGAACTGTAGGGCCCCTCTCCGAGTTCGGCCATCGCACGCAGATAGAAGCGTTCTCGCGGACTGCAGCGCCGGTAACGGACGCTGAAGAAACCGTTATCGAGCTTGGAGAGCGTCGCCGGCTCGATTGCGTTCACGACGTCGACGTCGATCGGCGACGAGCTGGCCGCATTCCACACGTCGTAGGCGAAAAGCTGGACGAAGAACGGATACCCGCCGCTGACCGCGATGATACGGGCGACCGCGCTCGCGGTGTACGCGACGCGCTCCAACTTCGCCGGCGCAACGATCGCCTCACGTGCCTCGCTTTTGCTCAACGCACCGATCGGACAAAAGTTGAAGAGGCGTTCTGCGTACGATTTCGCTTCACCCAAGCGCTGGAGGATCTGCGGCAGCCCGGTTGCGACGAAGAGTACGGGCAGCGAAAGCTGGTTCACGCGATGCATCGCCATGATGATCGACGAAAGCTCGCCCTCCAAGAGATACTGCGCCTCGTCGACGGCCAGGAGAACGGCGGTCTCCTGAGCGCGTGCCGCTTCGCCGATGCTGACCAAGAGGGCGGTCAGGTCTACCTGAAGATCGCCGCTGTCGCCGAGGCCGCGCTCCGGCTCGACGCCGATGCTCGCGCTCAGTCCGTCGAAGCCGAGGCGAACGGTGAACGACTTGAACACGCGCATCGCACGTTTGGCAAGCTCGTTGACCCGCGCCGGTGTATCGAGCGAAAAGAGAATTGACTGCAGCTCGATTGCAAGCTTGTGCAGAAACGATCGCTGCTCGTCGGCCTCGAGGTAGGCGACGATGTAGCCGGCTCGCTTGGCATCGGCGACAAAAGAATTGAGCAAAACGGTCTTTCCCACCCCGCGGAGCCCGTAGGGGATGACGCTTTGCTCCGCGCGGCCGGCCATTACTCGGGCGAGCGTCGTCCGGAAGCCCTCGATGAGCGGTTCGCGGCCCACCAAAACCGCCGGCGGGGCTCCGGCAGTCGGAACGTAGGGGTTCTTCTCCGGTTCCATCGCGTTTTAGTCTAGCAAAGTCTACAACACTTTGCGTAGATTTCTGTAGAGACCGGTAATAAAGATGCTGGCTAAGCAGGGAAGCGACCACGGGGCAAGAGAGAAGCTTCGATGATGCGTCGACCAATAATCCTCGCACTGCTCGCCGTCTGGCTTTTGGCGGCGGCGGTGCCGGCTTACGCGGAGACCTCGGCGACCGATATCGCGAAAACCCGGCTGGAGACGATGCTGCGCAATGGTCACGCCGACCCGGCGTGGTTTAGCGCCGGGTTTCTCGCTCAAATACCCGCCAGCAAAGTCGATGACGTAATCGCGAACCTCAAGAGTTCGCTCGGCCCTTTCGAGAAGGTTGAGGTCGTGCAGGCGAAGTTCGTCGCGTATTTTGCAAAGGGTACCGACGACGTAACGATCCAGCTGGACGCCGACAATAAGATCGATCTGCTGCTCTTTAAGCCGCCCGCACTCTCGGCGTGCTGATGCCGGGCTCGCGGCCGCGGCGGTGCCGGAGGTAAGGCGCGGCCGCCGCCTTCGCCTCGACGACGCCGTCGCCGAGCAGGCAGCGATCTCGCGCTCGCAGGCCCGCAGCCTCATTATGGAGGGGCGCGTCACCGTCGACGGCGTCGTCGCGACAAAAGCGGGACAGAGCATCGCGGCTGCGTCGCGCATCGAAATCGAGCGTCCGCGTCGTTACGTTAGCCGCGGCGGCGAAAAGCTCGAACACGCACTGCGTGCCTTCGCCATCGACGCGCGCGGCCGGCAAACGCTCGACGTCGGCGCTTCGACCGGGGGGTTCACCGACTGCCTTTTACAGCACGGCGCGGCGCACGTAACCGCCTTGGATGTCGGCTACGGCCAACTCGACTGGCGCCTGCGAAACGATCCGCGCGTTAAAGCGATCGAGCGAACGAACTTCAGGCTTCTTCCCGACGGCGCCTTTCCCGGCGGTTTCGACCTGGTCGCGATCGACGCTTCGTTCATCTCGCTTCGCACGATCCTGGCGCGTGCCGTGACGTATCTCCGCGAAGGCGGCGTCGTCATCGCGCTCGTCAAACCGCAGTTCGAGGCGGGTCGGGAACGCGTCGAGTCGGGCGGCGTAGTGCGCCGCCGTGAGACGCATCGCGCGGTGCTGTCAGAAATTCGCGCTGCAGCGCTGCGGCTCGGCCTCGTGCCGGTCGGACTGGCCGCATCGCCGTTGCTGGGGCCGGCCGGAAATCGGGAGTTCTTCCTGGAGCTGCGGCGCAACGGAACTCCGTTGCGGGACGCACGAATCGAAGAGGTGCTCGACGAATCGTAGCCCTATGACGATCCTGGCCATCGAACGCAAAGTCATCGCGCTCTTCGTCGACCGGGACCGCGAACACGCCCGTTCGATCGCAAACCGGGTCGCGGCGGACTTTCGAGCCGCCGGATTCGACGTGCTGGATGCTCTGACCGAGCCGAGCGCGGCGTTGCTCATCACGATCGGCGGCGACGGAACGCTGCTGCGCGCCGCGCGCGTTGCCGTGCAGCACGATCTGCCTTTACTAGGCGTCAACACGGGACGATTGGGCTTCCTCACGGAGTTCGATGAGGACGATCCTCGGCTCGGCGATCTACCGGCGCTCGTGGAGCGCGGCCTCTTCACCGAAGAACGCACCGCCCTCGAGGCCGAGTATAACGACCGCCGGTATTTCGCGCTCAACGACGTCGTCGTGCGAAAGGGAGAAGTGTCGCGCATCGTTCCCTTCGGGCTGAGCGTCGACAACGGCGCCACAACCCGCATTGCGGCCGATGGAATCTGCGTCGCGACGCCCACGGGCTCGACGGCGTACTTCCTCTCCGCGGGCGGCTCGCTGATCGCCCCGAACGTCGATGCATTCGGCGTCGTTCCGTTGTTGCCGCACACGCTCTTCTCGCGGCCCCTCATCGTTCCGACGGGCTCGAAGATCGAGATCACGTCGGATCAGGAGAGCGCGCAGGCGCATCTCGAGTGCGACGGCGAGGTGCTCAGCGAGGTCGAGCCGAGCTCCAGCGTCTTCATTCGCTGCCATCCGAAGCGCGTGCGTTTCGCGCGCACGGCCCCGCTGCATTTTCTCGAACGGCTCGAGGCCAAAATGCTCTGGGGCGTTTCTATCAAAGATCCACGCCGGTAAGCGCGAGCGGTCCTTTTAAGTGCTGCGGCGCCTCGAGATCGAGAACTATGGACTGATCGCACAAGCCGGCGTCGAGTTTTCGCCGGGCGCGACGATCTTCACCGGAGAGACTGGGTCGGGTAAGACGATGCTGTTGGGCGCCTTGGATTTCGCGCTCGGCGCGCGGGCCGGAGCCGACATCGTCGGACGCGCGGCGCGCAAGGCCGGCGTGACGATCGCCTTCGATCCCGGCGACGCATTGCGCGCGCGCCTGCAAGCCGATGGTTTCGAACTCGACGCCGGCGAAGAAGGCAGCATCGCGCGAGAGATGACCGATGCCGGCCGATCGAGCGTTCGCGTCAACGGGCGCGCCGCGACCGCCGGCTACGTTCGCGAGCTGGCCGAGTCGATCGCCGAAATCGTCGGGCAGCACGAAGCGCAACACCTCGTCTCTGCGGCCTATCACTTGGAGCTTCTCGACCGGTTCGCCGGCGAGGAGGCGCGCAAGCTGCGCGAGGCGACCGCAAACGCCTATCGGTTGTACGATGAGGCGGAGCGATCGCTCGAACGTCTGACGCGCGACGACGCAGACGCGCGAGTACGCTACGACGAGGCCCTGTTCGTCGTCCGCGAGATCGAAGAGGCGCGCATCGATACCGCCGAACTCGAACGGCTCGCGGAGCGGCGCGCCTACCTCGACAACGTCGAGCGAATCGCGACGGCGCTGAGCGCAGCCGGCAGTGCGTTGATGCAAGAAGAGCCGGGGGCGACCAACTCGCTCGGCGTCGCCTCGGCGGCGCTGGCGACCGTCGGGAAGTTCGGCGACGAGCTGCAGGTAATGGCGCAGCGTGCCGCGGCGCTTCAGAGCGAGGCCGCTGAGCTGGCGGCCGACGTCGCGCGCGCTCTCGAGAACGCGGAGTTCGATCCCAACGAGCTAGAGACGACTAATTCGCGGCTCGCGTTGCTGCAGCGCCTCGCGCGGCGATACGGCGGAAATCTCGACGAGGTTGTCGCGCGAGCGCGAGTTGCGCGCCGGACGGTCGAGGAGTTCGAGAACCGTGACGAGCTGCTGGAGCGAGCGCGCGGCGAAAAGGCCGGCGCGGCGCGCGAGCTCGAGCGTCTCGCGCTCGCGCTGCGTAAGGTGCGGCAGAAGGCCGCAAACGAACTCGCGAAACGCGTGCTCGGAGAGCTAGGCGAAATCGCGCTCGGATCGGCACGCTTCGCGATCGGGTTGGAGCCGGCCGAGAGAATCGGGCCGGCCGGAGGCGATCGCGTCGAGTTTCTTTTCGCCGCCAACGCCGGGGAGGCGGCGAGGCCGATCGCTCGCGTCGCTTCCGGCGGCGAGCTCTCGCGCGTTCTGCTCGCGCTCGTCGTCGCGCAGGCGGAGCGTTCGCCGGCCGCGCTGATCTTCGACGAAATCGATGCCGGCATCGGCGGCGCGACGGCGGCGGCCGTCGGCGAACGGATCGGACAGCTAGCGCGGCACGGCCAGGTCGTCTGCGTTACGCACCTGGCGCAGATCGCTACGTTCGCGAACCGCCACTACGTTCTCGACAAGCTCGAGCGCGCAGGGGAAACGACGATCGGCGTTCGCGAGCTCGAAGGTCCCAAGCAGCGAGAGGCGGAGGTCGCCCGAATGCTTTCCGGGGAGACGCACGATGCTGCGCTGCGGCACGCCCGTGCGCTTCTCGTGCGCGGCCGCAACGCCGCTAAGGGATTTGGTGGATCTTGAGCACGTTCGTGCCGCCCGATCCGACGGGCATGCCGGTGGTGAACGCGATTTGCTCGCCCTGGCGAACCAGACCCGCTTTGAGCATCTGCCGCTCCGTCATGTAGAGCAAGACCTCGATCGACGCGTACGAGTCGATCACGATCGCCTCGGTGCCCCAGAGCAGGGCCAGCCGCCGCGCGACGCGCGGCT
>DATAQH010000173.1:0-11212 GCA_036264815.1 Candidatus Cybelea sp. | reverse complement strand
GTCGACGAGCTCGAGATCAACTTCCGCGTCGACGCGGCGTAACGCGCCTGGAAGGGACGCAAGGTTAGCCGATAGGTGCAGCACGCAGTAGCACTCGTCCCGCAGCTATGGTCCGGAAAGCTCGTCGGGGCGATGGTGATTACGTTCATCGTCCAAGGGGTTACGATCGGTGCGTACTCGGCGAGGCTCGCCGGCGTTCAGACCAAGCGCATCGCGACCTCGATCTCGCTCTTCAATTTGCTCGTCACGACCGGCCGCCTTGCAAATTTGTTCATGGGCTTCTTCGTCGGGCCGCTCTCCGACGAAGCCGGGAATGCGGTCGGAAAGCTGCAGGCGCACCCCGCCACCGCCGCCGCCTGGGAGCAGATCTTCACGCTTCAGCTGCGCTGGATCGTGCTCGCCGGCACCGTTGGTATGATCGCTTTCGCGATGCTTCTGCCGATGTTCACCTACCTTTTTCGGCGCGGCGTGCACTCGTTCGAAGCGCGCGGCTCGGTGCCGCACTCGCTGGCGCGTTTGGCCTCGCCGCGAGTTCTGCGCGACGTGCTGCGTTCCGAGCGCCTCCCGAGCCTGGCACAGGTGCGAACCTTCGACTGGCGAGTTCTCCCCAAACGCCTGTTAATCTTCAATACGATCGTGATGTGCGTCTACTCGGTTGGCGTCCAGGCCTCGTTCTTGGCCTCCGTGCTCGACGTGAACGTCGCCCGAACGGCGATCACCCTCTCGGGAATCGTCAACGGAATTGGAACCATCGCCTTTACGCTCTTCGTCGACCCGACGTCCGCGATGATCACCGACCAGGCGATCCACGGGAAGCGAACCGTCCAGGAGGTTCGTTCGATGGTGTTCTATTTGACGCTGACGGCCATCGCCGGCTCGCTGCTGTCGCAGCTGATCCTGTATCCGGCCGCAGTCGTTATCGAGGTGGTTTCCCGGTTTGCAGCACATGTTCATATCTAGATTGGCAACCGCAGCGGCGCTCTGCGGCGCGTTGACACTCGCCGGCTGCGCGGGTTCGATCGAGCGATGGATCGCCGATACGCGGATCCACCAAGGGGAGGTCTCGATCGCTCACGGAGATGCCCGGGACGCCGAGCTGTCCTACGGATTGGCGCTGCGCGTTGCCCCCAATGACGCCCGCGCGCGCGCGGGCTACATCGAGGCCGCTGCCAGTCTCGCCCGGGAGCAGTTCAGCAAAGGCAACTTCGACGATGCGCTGGCAACCGTAAACAGCGGGCTTTCGATCGATGCGCAGAGCGCGCCGCTGGCGGCATTGAAGGTGACGATCGAGCAGGCGAAGCTCAAACGGGAGATCGTCGTCTCGAACTACCCGACATTTCGGACGGCGGCCGCGGAGATGCGGCACGCCTATCAGCAGCTCGACGTCGCCAATGCCCTGCTCCTGCGCGACCTTCGCCGCTTCGGCTACACGTTTGACACCGACGATCTTTCGCAGGCGATCAAACGCAGCTACGCCTTGCAGCTCGAGGTTGCCAAAAATACAAACCGCCTAATCGCCTACCGGCAGTTGGTCTCGTCGGGCCTGCCGGAAGTGCCGTCGCAGTCGACAACCTTCGGCGCGGCCTCACTGCTGCCGCTGCCCTGAGCCTTCGATGATCGCCTGGTTCGAGTCGCTCCCGATCCTGCTGGCCGGCGCTCTCATCGTCGGCGGCTTCGTCGTTTCGTGTCTGGTGATGGGGTATCTCGTCAACCGGTTTACGTCGCAGACGGTGCGGGAGGCTCACAACGATCGGGCCGGGTTCATCCTCGCGGTGATCGGGGTCATCTACGCCGTCCTCCTGGCCTTCGTCGCAATCGGCGTATGGGAGCGCTTCCAGGAGGCCGAGGTGCGAAGCTACGACGAGGCGGGCTCACTGGCGACCGTCTATCGCGGCTCGGACTCGTTTCCGACCGGGGCACACCTGCGCGCGATGATGCGCGCCTACGTACGCTCGGTCATCGAGGTCGAGTGGCCGCTGATGCAGCGCGGCGACGACACCGAGTTCTCGAGCCGGCTGCCGGAGATGGTCGATAAGTACGTCCGCGGGCTGCCGGTCACGTCGGCGGGCCACGCGGACGTGCACGCGCAGATGATCGCCTCGATGGAGACGGCCTTGATGGATCGCCAGACGCGTTTGACCGTCGACTTCATCGGTATCAGCGGCATCATGTGGTTCGTCCTGATCGCCGGCGCATACGTCACGGTCGGGTTCACCTATCTCTTCGGATTCGAACGGACGATCATGCAGCAATTGATGGTCGGCGGCTTGAGCCTGATAATCGGGCTCGTGCTCTTTTTGGTATTGGCGCTCGATTACCCGTATCGCGGCGGGATCGCCGTGCAGCCGCACGCCTTTCAGGCATTGATCGATGGATGGAAAGTGGGGCTGTGACGTTTGTTTTGTGCGCTTAAGCCCTACCGGCTTAAGCGCACAAGCCAACTTTGGGAATGGAATGGCTGGGATTTGTGGTTTAAACGTTTGGGAGGATGCAGACGTTGTGGGAATTGAGAAATGTGCGGCCCCGGCCCGCGCGTTCGGCCGTGCGAAAGGCGCTCCAGAATGCCTCCGCGTTAGGAACGAGGCGATCGGGCGAAGTCTGATAGACGCGCCAGCCGCCGTACTCGACGACCGGGAAGCGCGCTAGCCAGGCGCAGAGTTCGAGGTTGCGGCGCAGGCGCCGGTCTTCGATCGAAATGAAGTAGCGCGCACCCTTGCGGATGGCGCTCTCTTCGTCGAACGGCGTCCATAAGATCGGGTCCTCTTCCCAACCGAAGCGGTCGAGATAGTATTGTACGTCCGGCCCGTAGTGGCCGATGACGACGAGCGCATTGCGCGGAAGCGCTTCATTGAGTGCCAGCGCGTTGCGATAGGCGGCGGCGTTATAGTCGTAGTACGCGGCCACCGGCGTCAGGCTTCCGAGCGCCGCCGCGCCGACGAGCGCCACGAGCGCGAGCAATGCGTAACGTGCCGTCGGGGCGGCGTCGACGCCGCGCACGAGGTCGACGACTCGGCCGATCAGGCCGCCGATCGAGAGCGCGCAGAGCGGCAAGAGCGGATACATGTAGTAATCGACACGCTCGACCGTTACGACGACGAAAACGTAGAGCAGGCCTCCGCCCAGCCATCCCCAGAGAAGCGCCTTGCTGCGCGCCGGGACCCAGGGGAGCGCGGCGAAGGCGGCAATTGCTAGGAGGAAGGCCACGCCTCCGAGCATCGTTTCGCGAAGCATTCCCAACACGATCCGAAAGTTCGTCAGCTTCGCGGCGAACGCGGAGAGGCCGCTCAGCGCCGCGCTCAACGCGGGGAGAACGTGAAGTTTGGTTATGCCGCTGGCCCAATGCCACTCCGCATAGGAGGCAACCCGCCGGTCGTAGAGCCAGAAGACGAGGATGGGAAGAACGAAGAGGATTGCGATTGGGATCGCCGGCGTTTTCTTGCCGGCGTGGGCGCGCTGCCAAACGAGAGCGATGAGGGGCGCGATCCCCAGCATCGCAACCGGCTTGGCTAAATACGCGAGCGCGAGCAGCGCGGTGGTCCACAGCACGTCGCCCCACTCGAGCTTGTCGCGGTCCAAAAGTGTGCGCGCTGCCGCAAATAAGGCGGCCGTTAGGAAAAACACCATCGCGCAGTCGGGCGTAAAGGTGCGTCCATAGTAGACGCTGCCCGGGAAGACTGCATAAAAGAGGCCGGCGGCAAGGCCGGCAAGCGCGCTGCCAAAGAGCCAGCGCCCGAGAAGCGTCACGACCGCGACGGTGGCCACGCTGAACCCAAGGGTAATGAGCCGCCCGAAGATCTCGTGAACGCCGAAGAGTCTGTAGAGCGACGCCGCCAAGAACGGGACGATTTGCAGCTCGAGCTCGACGTAGTTCGGCGGTGGGCCGTTGTAGGTCGTCTGCGGATACATGATGTTGAATTGTCGAAGTGCGAAATTGCGCGCGATCGCCGCGGTATCGCCTTGGCGCCAGCCGGGGTGGTCGAGGATCGGGTTGCCGATGCCGTGCAGCCGCAACGCCGCTGCCAGCAGCAAGAGAGCCGTCAGGGCGCCGAACCAGTACGCGCGCTTCAATTGAGGTGCCGGAACGTCCAGTATTTATTGATGAAGAAGTTGACGAACGTACCGGCCAGCGTCGCGACGAGCCAAGTCGTCGTGAAGTGCCGAACGTTAAAGTGCTCGGCCAAGGCAAAGACGATCCGGCCGAAGACCAGCGCGATCGCCGAGACGGTGAGGAACTGCAGTCCTTCGACGAACGGATTACGGCGCGACCCGAACGTCCAGATCCGATTGAAGATATAGTTCGAAACGCCGCCCACCATGAAGCCGATGGCGAAGTCGGCGAACCAGGACAACCCGGTCGTCTTTTCCAGCACGTGAGCGATGACGAAGTTAACGACCATGCCGGACGCGCCGACGAGGCCGAACTTGACGAATTGGCGCACACCGCGCCTACGCAACCCAGTACCAATCCGCGAAGAGGACGGTGAAGAGCCCCAGCAGAGGAAGCGAGAAGGCGAGGATCACGTTGTTGACCCAGGGCCGATCTCCCCAGCGCGCGAGAATCGCGAACATCGGAAACAGGACCAGGGCGAAGCGGGGCATCGACATCAAGTTCGAGGTCGACATCGGGACGAGGATCGAGAGCGCCATGTATGCGATGTAGGAGGGCCGCAAGCTGTGCCAGCCTGCAACGAGCACGCCGATCATCAGCAGCGTAAAGGCGACCTCCAGCGATTGATTCGCGACGTTTTGCGCTCCGGCGCCATGCGCGAAAATCTTGCCGAAGGCGTTGATCAGGCTGACCCACGGCGGCGCAAAATGCCGATTCCAGTGGATCTGGACGTGCGAGAAATAGAGCGGGTCGGCGCGCAGCACCCAGAGGTAGGCCATATAGAGTGCGAGCCCAAGCGGGATCAGCAACGCGGCGAGCAGGTTGACAATCGTCGCCTTCGCGTCCGTTTCGTGCGCGCTGGCCCACTCCATGACGAACGGCACCAGCAGCAGGACCCCTTCGACACGGGTGAGCGCAGCGAAGAATCCGAGTGCGCCGGCAACCCACCACATTCGCGCCCGCATGTAGTAGAACGACGCGACGGTGAGCATGAAGAAGAGCGACTCGGTGTAAACGGCGGCGAAGTAGATCGCCGTCGGAAAGATCGAGACGTAGAAGATCGCGCGCCGCGCGACCGCGCGATCGTATTCGTGTTCCAGAAGCTTATAGAGGTAGAGAAGGCCGAAAAAGAAGGACGCGTTGGAGATCAGCAGGCCGGCAATCAGGTGGTTCCCGGCCAGCGCGCCGAAGATTCGTATCAGCAGCGGATAGAGCGGGAAGAACGCCATATCCGTTCCGCGATAGCCCTGGGTCGCAACGTCCAAGTAGTGGACCGCATCCCAGCGTCCCCAGACTGCGAGCAGCATGTGCGAGGATTCTTGGACGTGCGTACCGGCGCGCTGGCCGATGATTACCGCCGCGAGCTCGGCGATGACGATGATCGCCAAGCGGGTTGCCGCGAAGTCGATCAGCACCTCGCGGACCGTCTGGTTGAAGCGCGCCGCGATGAGGATCTTGGCCGTGCAGAAGAGGGCCAGTGCGATCAGCAGGAGCCGCGCGCCGTGCGTCAGTTCGGAGGCGGAGACAAAGGTCAGCCAGAGCAACAGAAACGGCAGCCACGTCAGGGCATCGTAACGCAGCGAGCGAACGAGCGTGATCCCGGCGCGATACGCGAAGTAGCGCGAATAGGCAGCCCAGAGCGCGGTGGCGAGAAGCACGCCGCCGAGGATTCCGGCGATCAGACCAGCCTCGCCGATCGCCCCGTGGTGATGCGGAACGACGACGGCGTACCAGGCGAAAAACCCTAGGGTAAGGCCCGCAAGCGCGACCGCCCACAATGACGGCCAACCTGCACTGATTACGTCAGCGAACTGCGAGAATCGTCGCTGTACGGGCTGTGAGAGATCGGTACCCGCGAACACGTCCGAACGTGTTTAACAGGAAATAAGGCGCTTCCCTTGCAAGCCAGCAAGAATGGCTCCCTCGATTATGCGAGCGAGGTTGGAAAGCTCGGTTGATACGCTCGACTTTGTCAAGGTAACGGAGAACGGCGCGCTGGCCGCTTCGCGCTGGATGGGCCGAGGCGAACGCGAGGCCGCCGACGGTGCGGCCGTCACGAAGATGCGCGAGTCGCTCGGCGAGATGGAGATCGCCGGCCGAATCGTCATTGGTGAAGGAGAGCGCGACGAGGCGCCGATGCTGTACATTGGCGAGAAGGTCGGCAGCGGCGGCCGCGAGGTCGACATCGCCGTCGACCCCGTCGAAGGAACGAACCTCGTCGCCAACGGCCTGCCCAACGCGATCGCGGTTATGGCGATTGCGGAGCGGGGCGGTCTGCTCCACGCGCCGGATACGTACATGCGAAAACTCGCGGTCGGCCCGAAAGCGGCTGCGTACGTGCACATCGATGCGCCCGTCAGGGATAATCTCGAGGCCGTCGCCAACGCACTCGAAAAACCGATCAACGACGTCTGCGTCATCATCTTGGATCGACCGCGCCACGCCGATCTCATCAAAGAAGTCCGCGCCGCGGGCGCGCGCATCCGGTTGATCTCCGACGGCGACGTCGACGCTTGCATCGCCACGGCGATCGACTCGACGGGCATTCACGTCGCGATGGGCACCGGCGGCGCTCCCGAGGGCGTGTTGGCCGCCGCGGCGATCAAGTGCCTGGGTGGAAATTTCATGGGCCGGCTCTCGCCGCGCAACGAAGAAGAGGCTTCGCGAGCCGAAGCGATGGGCTTCGGGAACCTCGACCGCGTGCTCGAGCTCGACGATCTGGTCAAAAGCAGCGACGTGATCTTTTGCGCGACCGGCATTACCGACGGCGACCTCGTGCGCGGCGTCCGTTTCTTTGGCAACCAAGCGCGAACGCACTCGATTTTAGTGCATTCCGGCGGCACCGTACGCTTCATCGAATCGACACACCGGCTCGGCGCGCGCCCGGCCGGACGCTAAAGGAAGCGTTACCGCGTGTCCGAGCGTCGTCGCCACGATCTGATCGTCGTCGGCGCGGGGTCCGCCGGATACGCCGCCGCTCGCACGACGCGTGACGTCGGCTGCGACGTCGCCTTGGTCGATCGAGGACCGTTGGGCGGCCTCTGCATTCTGCGCGGCTGCATGCCGAGTAAAGCGCTGCTCGCCTCGAGTGACGCGCTGCAGGATGCGCGAGATGCAACGGCACTGGGGATCGCGATCGGCGAGGCGTCGATCGACATGCCCTTCATCGCTGCGCGCAAACGCGTTCTCGTCAAAGAGTTTGCCGACTACCGCGTCGAGGGGATCGAACGATTTCCGCTCTACCTCGGACCGGCCCGCTTTCTCTCGCCGACGGAACTCGCCGTCGGCGACGGCACCGTGCTCGAAGCCAAGAAGTTCGTGATCGCCACGGGCAGCAAGATCAGCACGCCGGATCTTCCCGGCTTGAGCGAGATCGGGTATCTCGACAGCGACGCCGTGCTCGAGCTGGAGGCTATACCGAAATCGGTGATCGTCCTGGGGGGCGGCTATACGGCCTGCGAACTCGGTCAGTTTCTCGCGCGAATGGGCGCTCGCACGACGATTCTGATTCGCAGCGGCCATCTGCTGACCGCGAGCGATGAGGACGTCGGCACCGCGCTGACGGAGTACTTCCGCGACGACGGAATCGACGTCGTCACTCGCACGACGCTGCTCGAAGCGCGGCAGCGGCCGGAAGGCAAGGCAATTCGCTTTTTACACGAGGGTCGCGAGAGCGAGGTGGTGGCGGACGAAATCTTTTACGCGCTGGGGCGGAAGCCCGACGTCGACGGCCTCGACCTGAGCCGCGCCGGCGTACGCTACGATCCGTCGGGCGGAATCGTCGTCGACGAAACGATGCAAACGAGTAATCCGAACATCTATGCCGTCGGCGACGTAACCGGAGAGTATATGCTCGTGCACGTCGCGATCTACCAGGGCGAGGTAGCCGCGCGCAACGCTTGCCTCGCGCTCGGCGAAAAGGCCGATTACCGCGTGGTGGCGGCACACACGGTCTTCTGCGATCCTCAGATCGCGGCGGTCGGAGCGAGCGAAAAGGAGTTGAAGCGAAGGGAGATACCGTACGTCAGCGGCCGCTACGACTTCGCCGAGCATGGAAAGGCGCAGTGCCTTGCCAAGACCAAGGGTTTCGTGAAGATGATGGCCGATCGCGAGACGGGACGGATCTTGGGGGCGGCGATCATCGGCCCGCAGGCGTCGGAGCTCATCCACGAAGTGATCGTCGCGATGACGTATGGAGCGACGGCCGATCAGTTTATGCGCATCCCCCACCTCCATCCGACGCTGGCCGAGATCTGGACCTATCCCGCGGAAGAATGCGCGGCGCAGTTGGGCCGCAAGCACCCCGGTGACGAACAGGTCGAACTGGCGACGAGCGTCGGCGGTGTCTGAACCTCGCGATCGTCTGCGCGTCGCAGTCGTGCAGATGAAGCCGGCGAAGGGACAGTACGGCGCGAATCTTCGATCTGCGGGTGAGGCGTTCGCTCAGCTCTGCAGCGACCCGCCCGAACTGATCGTTCTCCCGGAGGCGGCACTGACGGGGTACTTCCTCGAAGGTGCGGTCTACGACCTCGCGCTGCCGGCGGAACGCTTTGCGGCCGACCTCGCGGCGGCCTGGCGCGCTGCGTGTTCGCAGGAGAGCGTCGACATCGTCTGCGGATTCTACGAAAATAAGAGCGGGACGTACTACAACAGCGCGCTGTACCTGCACGTCGAGCCGGATGGCGAGCGCATCGTGCACGTCCATCGCAAGATGTTCTTGCCGACGTACGGCGTCTTCGACGAGGAGCGCTTTCTTTCACGCGGACGGAAGCTCGGTGTCTTCGCAACGCCGTTCGGCACGATGGCGCTGCTCGTCTGCGAAGATGCCTGCCACGCGATAACGGCGACCCTCGCGGCGGTCAAGGGAGCGCGCCTCATCATCGTGCCGAGCGCCTCTCCCGGACGCGGAATCGAGGCACCTGGCGAACTCGCGAGCGTCACGCAGTGGCGCGACACGCTGCGGATCGCGGCGATCGAGCACGGCGTGTACGTGATTTACGCCGGTCTCACCGGATTCGAGGGCGGCAAAGGCATGAGCGGCTCCTCCTGCGTCGTCGATCCGCGAGGCCGGGTCCTCGTCGAGGGTCCACCGTTCGAAGCGTGCATTCTTCGCGCCGATCTCGACCTGCGCGAGATCGACGTCGCGCGCGCCACCCTGCCGCTGCTCGGCGATTTGGCCGGCGTATTGCCCGACCTCTTGCTCGACGACGAACTGCCGCTGCCCGGAGGTGAGCGTGGTGCTGCGGGTCGTTGAGGCTCCCGCCGATCGCCTGGAGCCGCCCGGCATCGACGCTGCGGTTGCCGCAGACTGGCTCGTGGCGTTCTTGCGCGACGAGATGATCGGCCGGCGCAACATTCCGCGCGCGGTCGTCGGCCTCTCGGGCGGAGTCGACTCTGCGGTGACGGCGTTTCTCTGCGCGCGAGCGCTGGGACCGCGCAGCGTGCATGCGATTCGGATGCCGTACCGGACCTCGAGCGCCGCAAGCTTGGAGGACGCCGCCCTCGTCGTCGACGCGCTCGGCATTGCGTGTACGACGATCGACATCAGCGCGGCCGTCGACGGCTACTTGCAGTACGAGCACGATGCGGATCCGCGACGGCGCGGCAACGTCATGGCGCGAACGAGGATGGTCGTACTCTTCGATCAATCCGCAAAGTACGACGCGCTGCCGATCGGAACCGGAAATAAAACCGAGCGTCTATTGGGATACTTCACCTGGCACGCCGACGATACGCCGCCGCTCAATCCGCTCGGCGATCTCTTTAAGACGCAGGTGTGGGCGCTGGCCCGCTATCTCGGGGTACCGCAGCCGCTGATCGAAAAAGCGCCGAGCGCCGATCTCGAAGCGGATCAGACCGATGAAGCCGATCTCGGCATCAGCTACGCTCGCGCCGACGCTATTTTGGAACGGCTGCTCCGAGGCTATACGAACGCCGAGCTGATCGAGCGGGGTTTCGGGCGCGGCGACGTCGAGCTCGTCCGGCGGCGCGTCGACTCGACGCATTGGAAGCGCCATTTGCCGACGACCGCGATGCTGACCAACACGGCGATCAACGAGTTCTTTCTCCGCCCCGTCGACTACTGATGCGGCTGCCGTTCTTTCCGGTGAGCCTGAATCTCGAAGGCCGCAAGTGCGTCGTTATCGGCGCCGTGGACGACCGCGAGGCGATTGAGAAAGCCGCTTCGCTCGAGGAGTGCGGCGCGCAAGTGCAACGGATCTACGACGCAGCGACGCTTACGGACGAGGAACTGGGGGGCGCGTTCTTCGTGATTTCGACCCCGCAAGACGCTGGGCTCTCGGCGCGCCTGCGAACGCTGGCGGATCGCGAGCGATTTCTGCTTTGCTGCATCGATCAGCCGCGTTACGGCTTCGTGGCGATGGCGGCGATCGTTAAGGCCGGTCCCGTTCGCGTCGCGATCTCGACCGCCGGCCTCGCTCCGCGCGTGGGAAAGATCCTCAAAAATGCTATCGCCACCGCGATGGACGCGCGCTTCAGGCGTTTCATTGAAAACCTGGCGCGGCAGCGAGAGCGCACGCACGCCGCACACCCGGCGCCGGAAGAGTCGGCGCTGCGCCGAGACGCGATGATCGAGGCGGCGCGCGGCTTTCAGGCGGAGGTTCGTTTCGAGTACCCGCAGTGGTTTGAGCGCGAAGATGCCCAACGTTGAGATCGTCGCGGTCGGTACGGAGCTTTTACTCGGGCAGTTACTCGATACGAACACGCCGTTCATCGCCCAAGCGCTTGCGAGCGCCGGCATCGATGTGCTCGGGACGCAGGCGGTGGGGGATAATCGCGAACGAATCGCTCGCGCGCTCCTCGCCGCGCTCGCCCGCGCCGACGGCGTCGTTACGACCGGCGGTCTGGGGCCCACGACCGACGACCTGACGAAAGAGGCCGTGTGCGACGCGCTCGGTCTGGGGATCGAGCTGTACGAACCGGCGCTCCGCCAGATGGAGAAGTATTTTGCGCAGGTCGGCCGGCCGATGCGTGCCAACAATCGCAAGCAGGCGCAGCTTCAGCAAGGCAGTCTCCCGCTCGATAATCCCAACGGCACCGCGCCTGGGTTCATCGCGTTTTCGCGCGAAGGAAAGTTCGTCGTCT
>DATAQH010000161.1:0-8344 GCA_036264815.1 Candidatus Cybelea sp. | reverse complement strand
GTCAGGGTTCCGTCGACGCTGTATCCGGGAAAGCGAGCGGCGATATTCGTCTTTGCCGGCAGCCGGTATTGGCCAACGTTTGTGTAGTTCTGTTCGAAGCTCAGCGATCCGCCGTTCGAATACGCCCACTGCGCGTGCGCGATCAATGCCGTCGCGTCGGTGACCGTCAGCGTGATGCTCTTCACGCGGCCGCCCGGCTTCTTCGGAAGCAACGAGTAGGTCGAAATCGTGCCATCGTCCCGCAGCGGCGCGATCGTGTACTCTGCCATCGCCTGTTCGTAGCTAGGTGTCTGGGAAGCGAGGTCCTTGAAGCGGCTCAATGCGCCGGAGACGTTTTCGAACTCGATCTTGCGCTTCGGCCGGAGGTAGTAGACGGTACCACTGAAGTTTTTGTGGACGGGAATAAGCACGTGCAGGGTGGCCGACAGCTGGGCCGATGCCGTGTACGAATTGAGTGTTGGATTCGGGTCGACCGCGCGACGCAACAGATCCAACGACGCGGCCGGCGCAGCTCCGGCGCTCGGCGCGATAAGCGCGAAAGAGAGGGCGGCTGCAGCCGCGATCGAGATTCTCATAGCGGCGGCTTCTGCGCGGCGAACGGCCGCCCCCTTTGTGGTCAGCGCCTCGCCAGGCTGAGCGTCGCTCCGGTTGGATCTTGTTCGCCTGCGTACGTCTTTACCGGATTGCCGGCGTTGGGATACGACCAGATCAGGGTATTGCCTCCGTCGCCGTTGGGACCGATGACGCGCGTGGCTTGGCTCTTCTTACCTTTCCCAACGCGAGGCAGCCAGAATTGCGCGACCTCATTTGCTCCGTTGAGGATCGTCATGCCGGCTTCGCTGCCGCTGCTTCCGCTAATCGCAAACTGATAGATGACGCTCTGAAAATTGTGCTTGACCGCAACCTGATCGCCGACGGCCATGTATTGGCCGTCCCACTGCACTCCGCCGGGAAGGTAGATCGTCTCCGGGAGCGCGATATCGACAAACGCGCTGCCTCCGGCGGGCAATTCGGCGAAGCCGGTCTCACTGCCGTAGCTGAGCCCATCGACGAAGAGGTCGCCCTTATCGTCGTAGCCGCAGTAGTAATAGTAGTAGATGTTCGGGTCCGAGTAGGCCGCCGGCGACCCGCTGCCATGCGGATAGATCGAAACGCCGCCCGCGCGTTCCGTCGGTCCCCAAAAATTCGTAACGGCCAGATCGCCCGTAACGGGATTGACGGCGCAGCCGTTAACTCGCCCGTCCGGATCGGTCAACGTCTGCAACGGCGTAGTTCCACCGTGCGCGTACTCGATAACATGATGGTTTCCGTCGCTCGTATCATTGGTCACCCAAACGTTGCCTTTTTTATCGACGCACAAGCCCTCAGGATTGAAAAACCCGCCCAGCGTTCCAACCAGCTTCTTGCCGCGGTACGCATATATAAAGACTTCCTGCGCCTCGAGATCCGAGACGTACAACAGATCGTGCTTCTTCGCGTCGGGAAGCACCCACGAAGCGGAGCGATCCGCATTGCCCAAGACGCGCGTTGCTCCGCCCAACGGCGGGGACTGCGGTACGGAGTTCGAGGCTGTCGAGCATCCGGCAGCCAGTGCGCTGCAGGCGCCGGCGCACAGGGCGTACCGAATCCAATCAAGGCGACATTTTCTCACGATAGAGCCTCCGTAAAAGCAGCAAGTTGTCGGATGATCGCGTCGGCGAGCGCAGCCCGAGCCGGCTGGTAAACGCCGAAATAGAGCGCGGGCTCGATGAGCTCGAGCTCGCTGACGCAAACGTTATTGTCGTCGTCGCGCAGCAGATCTACCCGCGCGTACAGCGCGGCCGCGGGGACCGCGTCGAGGGCCTCTGAGGCGATCGCGATCTCGTCGCCGCTCGCTTCGGCTAGCGTTGAGTCCGCGTCGCTAATTGCCAAGAGCGTGTCGAACGGTTTCTTCACGATGGCGTGTGAGTAGCGGCCGTCGATGAAGATCAGGGCCCGCTCGCCGTAGCCGAATACACCCTTCAGGTAGGGCTGTACCAGCATGTCGTAGGTTTGGGCGAGATGGTCGAGCCTGGCTTGCGCGGCCGCAAAGGATTTCGCACCGCGACGCACCAGCGTGACACCATGCCCGGCCAGGCCCTTCGCCGGCTTGAGCACGAGATCGCGCCAACCGCGCATCTCGGCGAGGGTCGCCAGGCTGCATCGCTCTCCTCGCGCGACCCACGCCGTCGGGACGACCCGCACCCCGCGCGCTTGCAGCGCACGGAGGTACGACTTGTCGGAGTTCCACCTAAGGAGCTGCGGGGCGTTCTGGAGCCGGGTGACGGCCGAAGCACGATCGATCCATGAGACGAACTCGTCGAAGCGAACGTGGTAGTCCCAGGTCGAGCGCAGGATACAGAGGGTTGACGCACTCCAGTCAGTGCTCGGCTCGCTCCAGATTTCGACCGAAACGTCGAGACCGCGTCGTTGCATCTCTCGCAGCAAAAGCCGGTCGTCCGGATCGAGATCGGGCACGAGCGAGCACGTGACCAGCGTACAATCGGCCATGCCCTTGCAGCGTAACATCGCGGCGAGGGCCGGGAACAGAAGAGAGCTTGTGCGAAATCGGGCTTTCGCCTTGGAATAGGAGGGAACTTTGGCGCAGAGCCCTGGTTTTCACGCCCTCGACCGCGTCGACTGCTCGATTCTCGCCGAGCTGCAAAAGAACGGCCGCGGATCCTTCGCGGAGATCGGTAAAGCGGTCGGTCTATCGGCGACCAGCGTCTCGGAGAGAGTTCGGCGCCTCGAACAGGACGGTGTCATCGAGGGTTACTCGGTGCGCCTGTCGGCGGCAAAGTTGGGCTATCCGGTCATGGCGTTCATCTTGGCCCGTCCGAACGGACCAGACGCGCGTTTTGTCAAGATCGCGGGCGAGCGCCCCGAGATTCTCGCGTGCCATCGCGTGACGGGCGAATTCTCGTTCATCGCCCAAGCGGTGGTGCACGACGTCGCGCACCTCGAGACGCTCCTCAATCATCTGGAGCCGGCCGCCGTCCACATCGTGACGCTCGTCGTGCTGTCGACGTCGTTCGACGGCCTCTCCATTTCGGTTACGGCGAACGATCGCCGATCGTAGTCTCCGGGATCCTCGGCTGCTCGGGCAAAGCTACGTCGACCGAGGCATTGTAGTTGATGTAGTGGACTTTTATCGTTTGATCCGGCATTTGGATCGACGCGAATACCGGAAGATAGGTCGGCCCGATCCAGACCGTCGCGTCGTACGCACCCGCTGCATCGTGGAGCAGGTACCCGCGAAGCGTCGTGCGGTCGATCCTCTTGCTGCCGAGTGAAGTAATCGTAAAAAGCTTGTGAACGTCTGCGTTTGGCGGTCCCGCAAGGTTCCACGCGGCCGCAAGCAGCGCCTGATGCTGAGCGCCGTTGGGCGAACGTTTCCAAACGCCGCCGACTCGCTTATCGTATTCAACGTTACCCGCTAGCACGATCTGCGACGTGCGCATCGTCACGTGATAGCGATTGGGTGAAGCGTATTCAACGGTCGCGAACTCGCCGGAGCTGTAACGCTGGACGGCGACGACCGACCGGACGTGTGAAAATGCTACGCGCATCGTGCTGATATCGGCATATGGATCGCCCGCTGCGAATGCTGTTGGCGCGGTCAGCGCGAGAGCGATGAGGGTGAGGATGACGGAGCGCATGGCTCGTGGCCTTTCTCTCTCGCCGGCTTGCACAAGCCCGAGAGACTTCTCTTACCCAAAACCAGAAGTTCTAGCGCGCTGTAGGTGGGAGAATTCGCCGGGCGGCGAACCTCGCCGCCGTGAAACTGCAGATCGGGGTCATGGGCTCCGCCGGCGGCGTTCTGACCAGCCGTGAGCTTGGGCTGGCGCGGCGGCTCGGACACAACATCGCTCGTCGCGGCGCACTGATCGTTACCGGGGCCTGCCCGGGACTTCCCCACGCGGCCGTCTTGGGTGCGCACGAGGCGGGCGGTGAGAGTTTGGGCGTCTCGCCCGCGCACTCTCGCGAAGAGCACGTTGGTCTCTACGAATCGCCGCTCGAACCTTACACCGCAATCGTCTTCACCGGGTCCGGACTCATGGGCCGTGAGGTCGACAACATCCACAGTTCCGACTTTGTAATCTTCATCGGCGGACGCAGCGGAACGCTCGGCGAGTTCTCCATCGCCTACGACGAAGGAAAGCTTATCGGCGTCCTCCGGGACTCGGGTGGAATCTCAAATGAGTTCGCGCCGATCGCCCGCCTCTTCCAAAAGGCAACGGGCGCCGTTTTGATCGAAGAAACCGACCCCGACGCACTGATCGACCGCTGCGCGGAACAATACGCTCGCGCGGGCCGGCCGAGCGCCATCGCCTTCTCGAGCGTGGTGACATGGCTGAGCTGACCTTCGTCGGCGCGGCCGGAACCGTCACCGGCAGCAAGCACCTCGTTACGATCGACGGTCACCATCTATTCGTCGACTGCGGGCTCTTTCAGGGCCCTCCGGAGGTCGAAGCGCTCAACCACGCTCCTTTACCGGTACCCGCGGCGGAGATGGAAGGCGTCGTCGTCACGCACGGCCACCTCGACCACGTCGGATATCTCCCAAAACTCGTGCGCGACGGCTTCAAAGGGCCGATCTATTGTACGCCGGCGACTGCCGACGTGGCGGCGATCGTCCTGGAGGACGCGGCTCACCTCCAGCGCCACATGCACGACCGCGGATTTCACCGCGAGCGCTCGCATAATCTCACGCCTTTTTTTACCGAGCGCGACGTCGCGCAGACGCTCTCGCAAATCAAGAGAATGCCGCTCGAAACCGACTTCAATCTCTGCGGCGCGACGGTGCGCTACCACTATGCAGGCCACATCATCGGCGCGGCTTTCGTGGAGCTTCGCACCGGCGGACGCCGCGCGATCTTCTCCGGGGATCTCGGCCGGTACAACTCTGCGCTGCTCTACGATCCAGCGCCCCTCGTCAGCGCGGATACCGTCGTATGCGAAGCAACCTACGGCGACCGGCAGCATCCGCCCGATACGCTCGACGCGTTCAAAGCCACGCTTCTGCGCGGAATCGCGCGCGGCGGCCCAATCGTCATTCCGACCTTCGCAGTCGAACGCGCGCAGGATCTGCTCTTCGCGATCGGGCGCCTGCAGGCGGCCGACCCGACGATCGCGCAGGTGGGCGTTCACCTCGACAGTCCGATGGCGATCAAGGTCGACGCGGTTTTCGAGCACCACCGCGACGCCTACCGGCAAATTCCCGAGCAGCCGAACGCCCCGTTTGGCTGCCGGAACCTAACGCTTCACGTAACCAACGAGGAATCGCGCCGGCTGAACTCGCTGCACGGGCCCGCGATCATTCTCGCGTCCAGCGGTATGGCCAGCGGCGGCCGCGTTCTCTACCACTTACACCGGCATCTCTCAAATCCGCACGCGACGATCGTCTTCCCCGGCTACCAAGTTGCGGGCACGCCGGGGCGGCTGCTGATCGACGGAGCGCGGACCATCCGCATTTTGGGCGACGAGCTCAGCGTACGCAGCGCAATCGTCCCGCTTTCGGGTTTCAGCGCACACGCCGGGCAAGACGAACTCCTGCGCTGGCTCGCGCCGCTGCGCTCGAGCGCTGCCCAGATCTACCTCGTCCACGCCGAGCCGTCGAGTGCCCAAGGATTGGCGGCCGCGCTTCACGCGGGGGGATTTGCGGCCGCCGTCGCGCAACGCGGAACGACTGTTCCGCTCTAGGAGCTCGTACTAGGCGCCTTTCAGCCGCGTTGCATAGTCTTGCAGCCTGCGGCGAGCCCGGCGAAACGCGTCGCGGACGGCGACCCTCGAATCCCTTTCCAGCGTATCGGTCATGAGCTCGTTGCCGGGTACGCCGAGGTCGATGCGCACGCGAAACGGCGCGGCCTCGCGCATGTGGCGCGGCTCCCGCTCGACGAGGACGCGGCAGCTGGTAATTCTTGCGAAGAAATGGTCGAGCTTCGCACCCTCTTTGTGAATGAGCCGGCGCAGAGCGCCCGATGGGTTGACTCCCCGGTAGGTAATTTGGAGCGGTAGTTCCATGCTCCAGAGTCTACGCTCCTAAAATAGGAAATGCCAGGGACGCGCCCGGCCTCGCGAACAGGGCGGCCAGCCGGCCGCTTAGAGGGTGATGCTGATGTGATTGCCGCAGTTGGGAACGTGTTTCACGCGCACGCCGGCGGCCAACTGTTGGACGATGAACAGCCCCCGCCCCAACTCGGCGAACGCGTCGTCGGGCAACTGCGCCTGGGTTAGGCTGAAAGCCGAGCCGGAATCGATGACGTGCAGGGTGGCCGACTCGCCGACGACGTCGAACGAAACCTCCACCGGCCCGGGAGCGTGGCGGACGACGTTGCCGAGGAGCTCGCCGAAGATCAACTCCGTCCGATCGACGAGATCGTCGTCGTAGCCGGCCTGATGGAGGAACTGGACGAACTGCGATCGCGCGTCCACCGCCGCCCGCGCATCCTCCGCGGCGAACGTCCAGGCCGGCGGCCGGCCGACCGACACGCTAAGTATCGCGACGTCGTCGTGAACGCGCGGCGGCAAGCACGCGCGGGCGACGAGCTTTGCCGGGGCGACCGAGGCGGACAGAACGCCGCTGTTGACGACTTCGCGCAGCAAGCGCTCCCCTTCGCTCAAATTGCGCGTCGCTTCGATCAGCCCATCGGTGAAGAGCACGATCACGTCTCCGTCGCGCAGTTCCATCGACGCACTTTTTTCGGCCGGCGCGAAGCTGCGAAGTCCCAGCGGAAGGCCGGAAGCCTTCAGCTCGATCGACGCGCCGTCTCTCCAAAGCAGCGGCAGCGGATGGCCGGCGTTGGCGAAGCGTATGGTGCGCCGATCGGGACTGACGATCGCGACGAAGGCCGTAACGATCGCGTCGGGGTAGCGTTTGCCCAAAAACCACCCCGCGGAATCGAGAATCTTGGTGGGGTCGCTCTCGTGCAGCGGCGCCATGCCCATCGCGTGCCTGACTTTGCTCATGATTGCGGCGGCCTGGATGCCGCGACCGGTTACATCGCCGACACTCACGACGACCGAACCGTCATCGAGTTCGATCGCGTCGTACCAGTCGCCCCCGACGTCGCCTTCGTCGCCCGCGGGCGAATAAACGGCGTCAAAACGTAAATTCTCGATTCGTGGAATCAACGTCGGCAGAGATGCTTGCTGGAGCGTCGTCGCAATCTTGCGTTCGCGCTCGAGCGTTTCGACCTGTTCTACCGCCACCGAGGCGCGGGCCGCGATCTCTTCCAGCAGCGCGACGTCTTCGGGATCGAACGGCCGGTCCGAATAGTGTGCGACCAGCGCGCCGTACGTCCTCTTCCCCGCATAGAGCGGGACGATCACGCTCGA
This sequence comes from Candidatus Cybelea sp., assembly GCA_036264815.1. Lineage (GTDB taxonomy): Bacteria > Vulcanimicrobiota > Vulcanimicrobiia > Vulcanimicrobiales > Vulcanimicrobiaceae > Cybelea. The sequence continues at coordinate 988 of DATAQH010000161.1, read as the reverse complement.
TCTCGCGGAAAGCGCGTCGATCTCACCGGAAAGATATGGCCAGACGCGTTCTCGCATATAGCCGGGCTCTTCGTCACGGAATAGGATCGTCTCACGCCGTTTGAGCCGCTCGACGAGGTCGCGCTCCGGCGCGAGGCGGAGGGTGCGCTTCCCGCGCAGCGCTCTGACGATCGCGTTGATCTTGGGCTTGCGATGAACGATGACTTCGGTCCGCAGCGCGTCGTCCTGCACGCGAAGGATCGCGCCGGCGTCGGCAATTTCGAGGGCGATCATCTTTGCGACACGAGCCATCGCCTTCCAGGGAACCGCAGCCTCGAAGAGCAGCTTGTTGACACGACTGGTGAAGCGCAGCTGCTCCGCGATGCGCCGCTCGGCCTTGAGCATGCGAGTGTTTGCAATTGCGGTCGCGGCGCGCGCGGCGATCGCGCCGGCGATTTCGACGTCGCTTCGATCGAAAAGTCGCCCCGATTCCGCTGAAATCATCGTCAGCGCCCCTAATACGTTGCCCTCGGGCGTCGCCAACGGAACGATCATGCCCGAGCGCATCTCCAGCGAGCGCAGCACGCGGAGATGATCCTCGTCCCGCGCGCCGGCCGCCAACTGATCGTCGGTTATGCGCTCGAAGAGGGCGGGCCGGTTCTCCTCGATCGCCGCAACCAGCGCATCGCCGGGACGGGGGGGATAGCGGTCGCGATATTGCTGGACGAACGCGACGCGATCCCGATCGCGATGTTCGACGGCAATTGTATCGAACGCGTCGCCCTCGGACAGCGTCACGAAACACCAATCGGCAAAACGGTCGATCGCCACGCGGGCCAACGCCTTACAGATCTCGTCCGCTTCGCTGGGCGCGGCGAGCACGTTGCCCGCCTGGACCATGAAGCTCAAACTGTCGCGGGCTCGCTTCTGCTCGTCGACGTCGGTTGCCGTACCGATCCACCGCGAAACCGCGCCGTCCTGCGCGAAGAGCGGAACGGCGCGGCAGAGA
>DATAQH010000285.1:0-6726 GCA_036264815.1 Candidatus Cybelea sp. | reverse complement strand
CCGACGCAAAGAAGATTCCGCTCTTGTACGTCTCCGATCTCGGTACGGGCGACGTGTATATCTACGCCTACCGAACCGGCGTTTTGAAGGGCAAGCTGACAGGCTTCAATCGCCCCTGGGGCCTCTGCACCGATAAGAGCGGCAACGTTTACGTTACCGACAATGCCGCAACGCAGCTTCGAAAGTACGCGCACGGCGGCACCAAGCCGATCGCGACCTTGAAGGATCCGGGCGAGACACCTGGAGGCTGTGCGGTCGATCCGACGACCGGAGACCTCGCGGTTGCCAACGTCGGCACGCTCGGCAGTGAGCCCGGCGACGTCGCGATCTATCGTAAAGGTCGCGGACCGCGACGGACCTTCAAAGACCGCGGGATCAGCTACTACGAATACTGCGCTTACGACAACCAAGGTAATCTCTTCATCGACGGGCAGAAGGCCGGAACGTTTGCCTTCGCAGAGCTGCCTGCGGGGAGCAGCGCCTTTACCGATATCGACCTGAGCGCGGGAATTCAGTTCGCGGGCGGCGTGGAGTGGGACGGCGCGCACGTGGCCGTCGGCGACTACGTGAAAGAGAAGATCGACGAGTTCGACATCGGGCCGAGCGGCGCCACTGAGGTCGGCTCGACGCCGCTGAATGGCGCGACGTTCGCCGTACAGTTTTCAATCGACGGAAGCAAAGTGATCTCCCCCGACGCCAACGGCGCCGACGTGTTGTTTTGGAATTACCCCGCCGGCGGGTCGCCGACTTCCACGCTAAAGGGGTTGCAGACGCCGTGGGGCGTTACGGTGAGTCCGGCAGACTAAAGCGCGCGAACGCGCCACGTGATGGAAACGTCTAGTGCCGTTGCGCACACTTTAAGATAAGCACCACAGGAAGCCGCCGCCGTTGACGAACGTTGACGCATAGTCGCGTTGCTTTGCTAAGCTGCGCGGCCATTGCTTACAACGCTCGTTTCAAAAGGAGTCGAACTTTGCGCTTCAATTTCGTGAGCGGGGGAGCTGCGCTTTTGGTGAGTGCTTCGCTTGCTGCGTGCTCGGGTGCGAACCCGTCCACGCTGCCGGCCGCATCCCAGCAGGCCGCACCGCTGCGCCAGCACGTCTCGGGCATCGTGCCCATCCACGGTTTCCGTATGGACGATGGAAACTTCGGAGGCAGCTGCCCCACGTCGACCGGCTCGGCCTACATTTATTGCTACTACGTCCAACCCGGAACGACGTTCTCGCAGGAATGGGAAGAAGAGACACCCAGCGGCGGCGTAGAACCGGGCAACTGGCACTGGCGGAAGGCACACGTTTTTAACGTGGCGACCGGAGCTCAGACCAACAAGATCCGGAACTTGGGTTGGAGTCCCACGCCGGGAAATCCGAGTACCAACACGGTTTCAGTCTCGGCGGTCGTCGCGCCGACCGGCGGTACCGTCGGGTATACGTTCAACATCTCGGTCTGTTCGAATAACTCGCCTCACGGGCCGGGCTACTGCGATACGCCCAATGCCGTCGGCATCGTTGTTCTGCCGCCGACGACCTCCGGCTCCTAAACTTCTTAAGCGGTTCCTCTGCGAACGGCCCGGGCCAGCACCGGGCCGTTTTCACTTCAGCGGAATCCGAACGGAGCTGCCGTTCAACCACTCGACTTGCAGCGGTACTTTGGCATCGCGGATGTCTTCTTTGGCGACGGCGCCGCCGGTGCCGTAATTGAGCTCTGCGAAAGGATTTTTGTTTACGTCAAGGGTCAGCAAAAGCCGGCTGCCCTTCGCAAGATACCGGCTGACGAGGTAGGAGCGGGTAAATGGAATCGATTCGATTCGTCCCGGTTGCAGGAGCCGTCGCCGGCTCATATCGCGAGCATAGCTGGCGCGCCCGATGAAGTACGAAAGTTCGAAGAGCTTGCCGTCGGGCTGGACCTGATAGAGAACGACGCCGAAGTCGACGTCGCGCTTGTTGAGGATCGCGCGAAACGTTCCGGTAAACGACCCGCTGAGCGTCATCGGATGGTCGAGCGGCGCCGTGATGAAAGCGTATCCGCCGCGCAGCTCCGGGCGCTTTGGAACGATTGGATCGGGATAGGAGGCGTTGTCGTTCGTCGTCTTGCGGTCGGCAAAGTCGACGGATTCGCGAAGGAATCCGGACTTCGCCGGCGCGCTCTGCGAGAGCTGGTAGTAGGGACCGCCCACACGGCGGTTCGTTAAGTAAAAGGTCACCGAGGAAGGGGTCATCCGATCGAGCGAAGGCGCGTGCTCCCAGCGATTGGCGCCCATCACCTCAAAGTTCACTCGATCCTTGACAAGCGATGGCCTCGGGGCACCGCGCATCACGTAATCGAACCAGTCGAAGGTGAGTTTCGGCGTGCTGATCTGCGCCGCGGGATCGATGCGATAGCCCCGCAGAACGGGGTCCTTGACGGCATGCTGCGAGCCGAAGTGATCCCACGGTCCGATAACAAGATAGCCGTTAGCGTGGCGATTGTACGCATAGAGATCGCGGAAGAAGCCAAGGGCCGAGAGCTGCCCGTCGTCGTAGTAGCCGTCGATAGCGAGCACGGGGATGTTGATTCTCGCGAACTCCCGGCGGAACGGCAGCATCGATTGCCAGTACTCATCGTAACTCGGATGCGCGAGCCACTTGCGCAGCCAGGGGTTTGGGCGCCCGGCAAGCGTGTCGACGTCTTCGTAGGCAATGCCGCTTGCGTACCAGCGCTCGTTCAGGCTGCGAAAAATCTTGTTGCCGTAGGCCGCGTCGTCGAGAAGGCGGTTGTCGGTAACGTAGTAGATCCATGGATAGTTGACGAGCAGAAAGACGTTGTTCTGCATCGGCAGGCCGTTGCCCGGATTTTCCGCTACGTAGGGCACGATCGTCTTTAAGGCTCGCGGCATCCATTTTGCGGCCGCCCACTGCGTGAAGCCGTCGTAGCTGCCGCCGTACATCCCGACCTTTCCGTTGCTCCACGGTTGACGTTGGATCCATTCGACGACGCCGGCCGCGTCGCGTCCGTCGAACTCATAGGGCGCGACGGCTTCAGGGCTCCACGCTTTGCCGCGGGAGTACGCGGTGACGGCAACGTAGCCGCGGTCGGCAGCGTACTTCATCCGCTGGATATCGCTTGTGGGCCGTGCATAAATCGTAAACTTCAACGCGGCCGGCTGACGCGCGGGAGCGTCCGCGCGGCGAACCATTACGGCAGCCAGCGTCGCGCCGTCGGCGGCGTGAATGACGAGGTGATCGTCGATCGTGTAGCGAGCCGGCTCGGCGGGAGGCGGACTCGCAGCGTCCACCGTCAGCAAAAGCAGCGCGGCGGCGAGAGCGATCTTCACGGATTCGGTACGAGCTGACGGCCGCAGGTCCAATCGGCATCGTTACGGGCAGGGGCATAGGCCCGCGATGAACTTCTCATTGGGGGAGCCTCCCGAGCGCGGCCAGTGAGGGCCGAACTTGCACGCATCTTCAGGCCGCCCCTCTACAAGCGGGCCGCAGATACGCTACGAACGTCGCGTACGAAACACCGCGTTTCATTGCGCGTAGATATTGTATGGTGAAGACGACGGTCGTCGCGCTTGCAGTCTGGCTCTCCCTGATCGTGCGCGCGCAGGCGTTGCCTCTTGCGCCCGGTCTCTACAACGCCTCCGGGCACCCGATCTACGTCGGCGTCGAACACGAACTGCCCGATCGGCCATCCAACGACTTCTTCGACCCGGCATCTCAGCGTACGGGGGATCTGCCCTCCGCGCGCGAGGTGCGTCTGCAGAGAGGCATTTCGGAAGAGCGAAGGACCCTCGAAGCGCCCGGCGGCCGGCTGGGGTTTTCGCTGTACTACGCCGGTCAGCGGCCGCGTAGCAGCGTCATTCTGGTCCACGGCAACGATCCGGAGTCGAGAGAGATGGGATTCATCATCCCGTTTTTCGTCCTCAATGGAATCAACGTTATCAGCTTCGATCAACGCGGCGTCGGCCAATCGTCAGGGAATTGGTTTCTCAACGGCCCGAGCCAGCGAGCCGACGACGTCGCGGCCATCTATGACGCAATGCGGAGCGACGATCACGTGGACCCGCACCGCATCGGCCTCTGGGCCTTCAGCAATGGAGGGTAGACCGCGCCCGTCGTCTCCCTGCACCGGCAGATCGCCTTTATGATTCTCAAGAGTGCTCCGACGGAATCCCTCACGCGGAATATTGACTACGAGGTCGAGCAAGTGATGCGCCGGCACAACGTGCAAGCCGGCTTGCCGGAGGCGATCGCCCTTTGGCACGCGTTCGAAGCGTCACTCGACGGCACCGTCGCCTGGAGCGAGACAAAGCGCCGCTACGACGCCGGCGCAAAGCAGGCATGGTTTAAGTACTCGCTGATGCCCGACCTTGGCATATCGATTCCCCCGCCGCCCTCGATGATCGCCGGACTGCGACGCTTCGTTACCTTCGATCCGACGAGCACGCTGCAGCGCGTCGCCACCACTCCGACGCTGGCGCTTTACGGTGCCTTGGATCGAAACGTTGACGCTGCCGATTCGGCAGCGCATCTACGCGAGTATCTCGCGCGCGCCGGTAATCGGGACGTAACGATCGAGACGTATCCGGCTGCCGGGCACCAACTCATCGTATCGAGGAGCGGCTACAACGGAGATTTCACGCCCCCGCAGCGGTTCGTTCCCGGATATCCGCAGATCATGATCGGGTGGCTCAGACAGCGAGGCTTTACCAGCGAGTTGCTGCCAAACTTAAGGAGGCCTTAAAGGCCGGGAGCGCCGGCCCTCATTCCGCCCGGCTCTCTATTGCTCGAGTTCGTGCAGCGTGTTCGTTTTGGTATCGGTGTAGAAGAGCACCGTATCGCTATCGCTCGTACCGGTCGCAAGGAGCCCGAAGACGCGAGCAGTCGATCCCGTGGCGATCGTCTTGGTGGCCAGTACCTTCCCCGCCGGCGTCAGCTCCACGAGCTTGTTCCCGCCCTTGGTATTGGCAACGATGAGGTTTCCGTTCGGGAGAAGGGCTGAAGCGAGGGGGGCATTGAGTGGAGATCCACTATAGACCAGCGTCGCGCACGTGGCTGCTGGGTGAGCGCACTTGAATTTCTTCCCACCGGGCTGCACGACGATCTCGTCCTTCTGGAGCAGGCTGCTGGCATTCGAAACGGAGACGACCGTGTTATCGACCCCATCCACCACATACAGCGTGTCGTTGCAAAGACTCCCGGTTCTCGTGCTGTTGTACTGTATTCCGGACGGCCCCAAGATGCTCCAACCGGAGGCCTTATTAATCCCGAAGCCGGATATCACTTCCGTCGCCGTCGTCTGGCCGCAGCTGACGGAAATGAATGACAGCTTGACGAGCGCGCCGGTCTTGGAATCCGAAACGTAGATGTCCTCAGGCGCGTACGGCTCGCCGCAGAACGCATCGGCGTCGGCGAATGGGGCCTCGAGGTGCGAGCTAAAGCTATGCTTGAGCGTACCGGTCTGGTCGAACTGCGAAACGAGGCCGCTGAGCATCCCCGCGCCGTAAACCTGATTCGTCTCAGTGATTGCATCGCCGTCGCATCCCTCAACCTTGGGGGTCTGCGTAAACGTTGCCGGCTTGGAGTGCGGCGTTGGATCGAGTACTTCAATCGTCGTACCTTTCCCAGCCGCGCCGGCAGAGTCTGCGAAGTTGCAGACGATCAGCTGGCCTTTCTTGAGCCCGAAGGTCGAGCGGACCAGCGCGATCGCGCGCGGGCCCCGGTCGCCATTTTTCGGATCGATCGTCGAGCCGATTTCAACGTCCTTCGTCAGCTTTTTCAAAATCGACGTCGTGTCGTTTGGAACGATGGAAGCCACGCTTGGCAAAGCGCCGTAATTGCTTCCCGCTGCTCCGGTTGGAACCGTACTATTTCCCGCACACGCCGACGTCGCAAGAAGTAGTCCGACGATCGGCACAAGCAGGCGACGGTTGAAAGTTGGCATCTTATATCTCGCTCCTAACGCAGTGGTAACGAAAGTCCGGTTCGAAACGGTTCTTTCTTCGCCTGCAAGCCGGGGCGCCTTTCGGAGCGCACCGCGCGCTCTTGAGAAGCTTGACCCGGCAATTAAACCAAGCGGAAGCACGTCCGCCCGTTCGCATCATCGTGCTGAAGGCCCTTTTATCTTAACGTTTCTTAGCGTACGGGATCTTGCTCCAGTAACGCTGCAAGGTCGGCGGCACTGGTCCGATAAAAGAAGCGACCCAAACATTGATAAGCCGGACCTTTTCCGACTGCGAACTACAGGCGCCTTCGACCCGCGGGGCGGCGTGGTCTCGGTCGAGAAGGTGATCTGCGATCGTTTCTACTTGTAAGGGAGCAACTTCATGAATACGACCAGTTTAACGAAATACGCCGGTGCTCTTGGCGCGCTTGCGGTATTCTCGGCGTGCAGCGGCGGGTCGGCGGTCGCGCCGTCAAACGCCGTGCCCAGTCTCACGTACGTAGGTCGCACGGCCTCCGTGAACGGCAGGCTCGTGACGGCAGCGCGTCCGAACGTGAGCGGGCCGGTGCACTACCAGGCGATCCTTTCTGACTTGGCGGCGAAGAGACGGGTGAAGGACTTCGAGTACGTCATCAGCTTTTACGGCAGCTTCGCCAGTATCTTCAACTATCCGAAGAGTACCAATCAAATCGGTACGATCAATAACGTCGGCGGCCAGGGGTGCACGAACGTCCTCTACGGCTACGGAAGGAAGACGTTCTGGATCGTCGCCGGCTCCGACCAGATCACGGAGTACAAAGT
>DATAQH010000062.1:0-10411 GCA_036264815.1 Candidatus Cybelea sp. | reverse complement strand
ACTGCAAGGGCGATCTGATGCTTCGAGCTTGCATCGTACGCAATCACGCTCGTTTCGCGATCGCCCATCAAAAACCAGACAGTGCTATTCGCCTCTTGCGCGAACCCCAAAACGCGCTGCTGCGAAGACAAGCGCGACGCGACAGACCCGTCCCCGCGGACGAGGCCCAATCGATCGCCCCCGAGGCTGAGGACGGCTCTATGGTCGAACGCGCCCGCTAGTCCAAAATAAAAGCTCTTCGGCTTGCAGCGAGGATCTGGCGGCCACAGAGTCTCGATGCCTTGACGCGTCAGGCGGAAGAGCCCCGAACGCTCTGTCTGAACGATCGCCGAACCGTTGTCAAGCGCCGCTAATCCTTGCGGTGCGAGGTCGTCTCCGAACGCCTCGCTGGGATAAGCCGCAAGGACTGTGACATTCACCCTTGTGAAGGGGGTGCACTGCGCCGTCGGCGCGTCGTGGAAGTCAAGCGCGCAAGGCGAGATGCTCTCCTGGGCCGCGGCTCCGCTCGGTAGCGTTCCCGCTCCCCGGCTTACGAGGATAGACACGAAAAAAAGGAAACCGAGCCGAAATCGTAGGTCGTTCATCGAATCACTAATCTCTTGGGACAGCCATTGATTGCCTCACTTTGTGACTAGGGCGCGGCCGGCGATCTCATTGGCAACACGCGAGCAACCTATGGATCCCTCCTCGATCGTCCTCAAATCGCTTTGATCGTCGCCATCATGCCGCCGTCTTCGTGGTCGAGCATGTGGCAGTGGAAGACGAAGGTGCCGCGGATCGCCGGATTGCGAAAGTCGACGAGAATGCGCGCGACCCCGGGCGTGGTCCTGCTTCCCTTGCGCGTTTGGACGGGCACGAGCACGGTGTCGCGCCACAGATGCGGGTAAGTGCTCTTCGCGCCGATCGACTCGACGAGAAAGTGCACCTGGTGGATGTGGATGTCGTGCACCTCGTCGGTTTCATTCACTAACGTCCACTCCTCGACCGTACCGGCGCGCACGACGACCGCGGGCGGCGCACGCATCCGGAACGCGTGGCCGTTGATGTAAAAGCCGTTCGCGTCCTCGGTTAACACGATCGTACGACGCAGTTTTGCCGGGGGCGCCGCGATTGAAGCGTCCTTCTCGCTCGGATCCGAAGGCTCGTTGGCCGCGGCGCTAGCGTTCGCGCCGTCGCTCGACATCGTGGCGAGCACCGCTTGCGGATCGCGATCCCCGCCGGCCCCGCTCTCGTAGCAGCGCGTCCGCAAGAGCGTCGGTAGGTTTAAGCCGGTTACTACGAACTCGGCGCGTCCTCCGGGCGGTACGACGACGTGTGACATCCACAGAATCGTTGGATTCCCCGGATACGAAGCGACGGGGTAACCGTCGATCGCGACCACGCCGATTGGCTCATTATCGACCGCGAGATCTAGGATGCGGCTTGCGGACGCGTTGAGTACGCGAAAGAGCTGCCGTTCGCCGTTCGCGAGCGAGATCTGCGGCTGCGAGAGTCCGTTGAGCGTCAGGTGTAAGCCGGGCTCCGGAAGGCACGACGCGTTCCGCCCGGGGTTGTCGTCAGCGTCGACGGCGTGAGCTAGGCGCGGCGTCATCTTGCGCGCGTACCAGGGAATCGCCATGATGTTCGGGAGCTTCTGGACGTCGCGTACGACGATCGTCCGTTCGCGCATCGTCTGCAGTAGCGGTACTCGTTCGCGCAGCCCCGTAACGACGATCGCGCCGGCCATGCCGCCGGTTACCTGCCAATACGTCTCACCGTGCGCGTGCGGATGATACCAATAGAGCCCCGGCGGTTGCGTAAGCGGAACCCGTACGCGGTAACGAATCGCGGCTCCGGGTGGCGCGAGCGTCGTCATGACGTCATCGCCCGGCGGTTTCGGCGCCACGTTCAGGCCGTGAAAGTGCAGGTTGACGTTATTCGCGGTCCTCGTCGAACGCAAGAGTTCGTTGCGCAGGGCGATCTCGATCGTGTCGCCGGGACGTACGCGGATCGTCGGCGCGGCATCGGCGCCCTGGAAGACGAAGTGCGGCGCGGGATTCGCCGCGTCGCTCGCCACTGCCAGCTGCAGGCGCGCAACGCCGTTGAACGCACGCACCTCCGGCACGTCGGGAATCGGCTTGCGGGGACTAACGAAGGCGTCGACGGTCGTCAGCGCAACGCGCCCGAACCCGCTTCGGCCGTCGAGGCTCCAGAGCGCGATGGCGACCGTGTTCTCGGCGTGCGCGTCGACGATGCCCGTCGGGATTGGGAACGTATGCGAATGTGCCCCTTCGCTGACGTAGTGCGCCACGAGCCAGCCGTTGACGAAGACCGAGGCGCGATAGTGGGCGAGGGGGGCGTCGTCGACCTGCAGCGCTGCAAACGCGTCCTCCGACGGCGTGACGTCGAGCCGTACCCGTACGCGGTACCACGCGACGCCCGCGCGACCGCTGCGTGCCGGCAGCGTCGCTGCTGCCCACGAATGATCGTCGAATCCCGGGTCTTGCCATCCGGCGATCTCGCCGGCGAGCCCGCCCGCATCGAGCGGCCCGCGCACTGGGTCGCTGTTGAACTCACCATTGCCGAGAATTCGCCAGGAGATGGTCCTGCCGCCGCCGGCGAGCCGCGTGCGCAAGATACCGCGCGGCGGCACGCGCGTACTGTCGCGATTGAAGTCTTGGTCGTGCGCCGCGTTCTCGAAGAGCACCGCGATTACGTTTGCCTCGCCGCGCCGCAACAGCGCGGGTTCGATTGGCAGTGAAGCGCGAATCGACCCGTCGATATCGGCCTCTGCGCTGCCGAGATACGAGCCGTTGAGCCAGACGCCGCACGCGCCGCCGCGTCCGGCGAGCGCGTCGAGCACGAATGCGCGCTCGGCACCGGTCGCGGTAAAGCGCCCGCGATACCAGACGGCGCCGCGATGGAACCCGTAATCGTCGACACCAAAAAAGTTTCCGCTTGCCGGCAGACCGTTTAGCCGGTCGTCGCGATCGAACGGGCGCGAGGTCAGCAGCGGAGGCCAGGCCTGGTCGTTGAACGATGGTTCGATCTCGTCGTCGTCGGAATGCCGGCGCCAGCCGGTAATCGCCGGAGACTCCACCTGTCTCGCCGGGGGCGCCCAAACGCCGGCCGAGGCGGTGCTCGTCCATCCCCAGGGAATTCCTCGATACGCTTCGGGGAATAGCGTCGTTGCAAACGGAACCGTGACCCCGTCCGCGCGCGCAACCCCCTCCAAACGTTCGGTACCGAGTGCGTCACGCTCGCCGATCTCGTCGAGGATCACGCTGCCCTTGCCGGCGGTCAGCTGATGGTGCGCGACGATCGCATCGATGCGCGCAAACCACTCGCGAGACTCTCGAAGATAGCGGGCGCGCAGCCGGCGGCGACTCGCCGTGCGCGCCAGCATCCAGTCGGGAAGCCCGCTCGCATCGGCACCCGCATCGATGTAGGGTCCCGACTGCACGACGATATACAAACCGGCCCGCGCCGCTTCATCGAAGAGCGTGTCTAGATCGCGAACGCCGCTGAAGTCGTACGTTCCCGGGCGCGCGGAGTGGTAGCCCCAATACAGGTCGAGCGCAACGGCATTGTATCCCGTCGCCTTGAGACGGCGGAAGACGCCGGGCCAAAGCCCGGGTGCCGGAAGCTGCCAATAGTGGAACTGCGCCGCCGAGAGCGCCACGCGCCGGCCGTCGATCGACAGCGAATTCCCGTCGTAGGCGACGTCGTGGTGAGCAGCGGAACCGCAGCCGATGAGCGCCCAAGCTACGACGAGTTCGATAAAAAGAAATGCGAGCGACCGCATACGGATCGCTCGCATTGAGATGCTAGTCGAGATAGTCTCCTATTTGACGACGCCTTTGATGGGCGAGGCCGACGCCGCCGATCCGAGCGCTTTGACTCCGAAGATATCCTCGATCGTTCGCAAGACGTTGTAATGGTTCACGGTTTGGCTAAACTGTCCCGCCTTGACGTTGCCGATCAGAATCGTGGGAATTTGGTTACCCGGGCTGCCGTCGTTTTCATCGAAGGTCAGGATCAGCAGGCCCTTGTTGGCCGTATCCCAAGCGATCAGCTTGGGAAGATTCTTTGAGGCCCACTTGTCGCCGGTTGCGATCGAGCAGTCGTGCATGTCGTTGCACATGTTCGGCGTGACCCAGACAAACCGCGCGGGCGCCTTCGTCAGCGGTTTTTTGTAGATATAGCTAACCGACGGGGGCAGATTGGTGAAGTCGGGCCACGGCACGTGCTTGCGCATGTAGAGCCAGCCGCTTGGGAGTGAGTCGGGCACGGCTTGGCATCCCGTGTAACCCGGGGAGGGCATGCTCTCGGCATAACCGCGGAACGAGATTCCGGCCGCGATCAACTCACTGCCGAGGTTGTCGACGCTAAAGCTGACGGGGCACTGATCGCCCGTCACGCCCTGGGTCGAACCGCTAAAAAGCGCGAGGTAGTTCGGTTCGCTGGGATGGGTGATCGCAAAGCTTTGCGTCATGTTCGCCCAGGTCTTCGAGAGGCTCGTAATATAGGGCGCTTGTTGATTGCCGATCACTTCGTCGTACGATTGATTTTCAAAAATAACGAGCTGGATGTATTTCGTCGTAAACGGTTTTGCCGCTCCAAGTGGAACGTTTTGCGCGACGCTCGTCCCCGGCTCCGACGGGGTCGGCGACGCGATTGCCTGACATCCGCCCAGTACGCCGGCCAGCATCGCGAGAATCGACACGTGCTTGAGTTTCAAGGGCTGCTCCTTTCAGTCGAGATTCGCTGCCCGCTCCCCTACGCCGCCGGAAGCGGCGCTCCCGCTGCGCCTTAACGCCTTAAAGCGCGCATAATCTCAAAGACTACCCCGTCGATGGAACGGCGCCGAGAAGCTGGCGCCGGTGGAGACTTCTTAGAACGTAATCGAGCTAGCCGGCGTACACTGCGACGGCTCAAACTGAAAACTGAAGCCCGACGCGTTCGTCGCCGCAGTCGTGACGGCACTCGAAGCTAAGCTGGCGCGATGCGAAGGCGTCGCTGAGAAGAGATCCTTCGATTGATTATCGACCAGCGAGCCGATTGTAGTGTTCGCCGGCGGCGCATACGCATTCGCCGGCGCTGCCGATGGCGCGAGGTTGTTCGCGAGACATCCCGCCTGGAGCCACGGCGGCGGCTGATACAAAACGTAGTTGCGGCCTTGCTCCGATATTCCGTGCCAGCCGGGATAGGCCGTTCCCGCATTCGGCTCGAGGGATCTTGGGTGCAGATTGATCTCCGGAGCCCGATACACGCTCCGCTCGGTTGCACGTCCTGCCTCGGACCGGGCCTGCGTACGCGGAGCGGCTCCGCGGTACACCGGCACGACGGCGGTGGGAGCCGCGATCGTTACTGTCGGCGTGAGGATTGCCAGAGCGACTGCACCTGCCACGGCCAAGGAGCGCATCATCGTCTTCAATTTCGAGTGCGCCCGGCGGTATCCCCCATCGGCGCCGAGCCGAACGACCAGAGGTTCTTAAACGAGGCAGGTAACGATCGCGCGCCCCTTTGTGGCCGCGTCTGCGTAAAAGTCGCGGAGGCGCCGAAAGCCATCGATCACCCAGTCCGCATCGGAGGCGTTCCAGCCCGGGTAAATCCCGAGCTCATCCATTCGCGCGGCATCGAAGCGGCTTGAGGCCTCGGCTTCGAGTCCGGGGTCACTCAGCTGCGCCGCGAGTTGCGCCACTTGGTCTACGCTGAAATAGCGAGCCGGGCCGTATCCGGAGAAGCCTTCGTCGTCGTCACCGAGCGCGCTGCCGCCGAGAATAGCCTGGCTCAAGAGTGTGGGCCCTGGCTCGGCTTCACCGCAAAGAATGTAATGCACGCCGTGCCACGCTTTGTCGAGCGAAAGTACGTCGCGTTTGCCCGATGGGCTCGGGGTCTGCGCGGCGCCGCGCGTACCGCGCGCCTCGAAGAGTTTCAAAAGGTCGTCGCTGCCGAGGGCAGCGGTTAGCTCCTCCGGAGTCTTGCCCAGCCGCGCCGCCGTGTCCGCGAGCATCTGCGGACCAATAGTCCGAATCCGGTCCCGCATCGCTTGCGCCAAGTTGCTGAAGGCGTCGGGCAGACCCGGATCTTGTTGGAACAGCGACTCGGCCAACTCAGGTTCGGCAACGAATCGGGAAAGCTCGGATGCGTCCACCTGCACGAACGTCGCATTCATCGACATCGTCAGACGCTGCCTTGAGCCGCGTACCGGAACTGCCCCGGCTTCCAGGCGCAGACGCTGCCATCGTTCATGACGAACGACTCGCATCCGTCGACCTCCGCGTTGAAGTCTGCGTTAAGCTGTTTGGTGGCAGGCCAGTTGACGGCCGGCTCTTGGCGCGCGGCGCCTCGCGCCTTTGTGTTCGAGAACTGTGGCGATTTCACGAGCGCGTTGAGCGCGGCGGCAAGCCTTCGAGCATCGTCCATTGCCGTTAGGCGTTCCTTGGGTCAAGCCCAGACCCTCCGCCGGATTACCGGCGCCCAGCCCGAAATGGGACGGCATGGCAATCGTAGCGTTCGTGCGCGGTGCGAACGTGGGCGGACATCGGCGGTTTCGGCCTTCGCTCGTAGCCAAGGAGTTAGAGCGTTTCGACGTCGTCAATGTCGGCGCGACGGGCCTGTTCGTCGTTCGCAGCCCTGGCGCGGTTGATACATTTCGCTCGGAGCTCGTCGGTCGTTTGCCGTTCGATGCGCAGGTGGTTGTGTGCGACGGTGCGGACGTGCTCGCGCTCGAGAACCGCATGCCGGTCCAGCACAGCGCGGTCGATCGGGATCACGTTCGCTTCGTCAGTGTCCTCATGGGCTCGCCGCTCGGGCGGCTGCCCGAGATGCCGTTCGGAATCCCGTCAAACGACGACTGGTACGTGCGCATCGTCGGACGGGAACACGGGTTCGTTTTCGGCGTCTATCGGCGCCACATGAGGACGATTTCATATCTCGGCCAGATCGACAAGGCGCTGGGTGCGCCAGTTACAACGCGAAACTGGAATACGATCGAAGCCGTGCTGCGGATACTGAAGACGTAGGCGGCGTCCTAACCGTTCCATGCGTCCGCCACGATCAAGGGGAACAAAACGACGATCGTCGACCTTCTAGCGACGCTACGCGCCTAGCGCTTTAGAAAGCCGCTGTACCGTTTGCCGTTCCGAGTCCCGTAGGACCATCCCACCCGCGAGCGGCAACGCATAACGGTGCGCCGCAGGTACCGTTGCTCCCCGATACGACGTCGTTCAAAACCGCGGCGTGCGCGTACAAGCTGTCCAGAAGGTTCGTGTTCGTACTGCGCGTGAGTGCGAAAATCGATGCGACGATCGGCGTAGCGACGGACGTACCGCCGAAAACTAGCCAGCCTCGGTGCCGGAACGTATCGTAAATCGCAACCCCGGTCTGCGGATCTGCGTCGGCCGAGATGTCGGCCTCTGCGCGCATCGCGCACCCGGTGTTCAGCGCGCTTTGGAAGCTGGGTTTGGCGTAAATCTTGCTGCAGCCGCTGCCGGCATCTTGCCAGGCGGTTTCCACACGCGGGTTGACCGACGTGAGGCTCGTTCCGCCAACGCCGACGACGCTCGGCAGGATCGCCGGCCACTGCGCAACGGCGTTATAGGAGTGGTCGCCGGTCGAAGCCACGATCGCCCCGCAGCCGGACCGATAGTCAGCGTCGTACGTTTGAGTGCCCTCGTCGCCGCTCCAGCTGTTGCTGACGTAATCGGCGTTTGCGGTCGCGTATTGTTCGGCACTGCTGAGATCGGCGATGCTTGCAGACGCCGCTTCCACCAAGAGAATTTTGCAGTTCGGGCAGATCGCGGAGATCATCTCGACGTCGACCGAGTCTTCCCCGGCCCATCCCACGTTCGTCTGCGTGGTGTATTGATGTTTGGTAAAGCAGCCGTTGGAGACGGTGCACGCCGGCAGCCCGAACTGTTTTCGATAAACGTTGAGGTCCGTCTCTACGTTCGGATCGTCGTACGCGTCGACGATCGCGACGGTCTGGTCCCCACCGCTTTTTACACTGTACGACGTTAGACCGTAGCCGGTCTGAAGATCACTGGGCGCGTACCCAGCCGGTGTATTTGGTCGAACGGCACCTTGAACGTCGGTGCGCAGCCACGCCTGGCAGCGTGCAAACCCCCGACCCACATCCCCGCAGACCCGTACCGAGGACCCTCGCCGCGGCCAGAGGCCTAAACGCGCGGCCGTCGCTGCCTGCGGCGAGACGATCACGTTTTGCAGCGCGCTCGAAGCGCTGGGCCGAGCGTGCGGCCGGCACGCCGCATTCGACGCCTCCGGCAACGAGTTCATCGCTCCGTGGCAGGCTGTTAGTGCGGCAACCGCCGCGATTCCGGTGACGATCGTGAAGCGCACCGCCTACCGTTCCTTTCGCAAACCAAGGGTAGAGGGCAAGTATAGCCGTCATTCCCCTGCGCAAGCTGAGAAAACATTGCGAAAGCGACCACGCTCAACATTCTCGGGAGAAAGCGCAGGCCCGTTATTCGGAGTTGGCTACGGGCGGTACCACCGAAAGGTTGGCGAGCGAGGAAAGAGCTGCTTGGCGCGTCCGTAATAGCGCTCGCTCACGAGCAGCCACTCGTGCCGCATGCGCAGCACCCAGTCGACCGGACTCCCCCGGTATAACGTCTTTACGATGGTGCTGCGCGCCTCTTTTGCAACGCCGAGCACCGGATACTCCGTCGGATCTTTCGTGGCGTGCACCCAGACGATCGTTCTCGGGGCGATTCGAAGATATTGTGTGCCTTTGGAGAGCTGGAGCCGCGCCTTATACTTCTCGGCGAGCGGCGGATCGGCCGCCGCGCATTCGCGCAGTGCGTCGATCGATCGGCAGCCATACAGCTTTTTAAAGTCGTCTTTTCCGAACACGGTGTTGGCCACCTTTACGCGAAACGGAGAGCTCGTCGAGAGCCCACTCCCCTAAAAACGGCGCAAGAAGCGGCGGCCCGAAGCTAAGAACGTTGGACATGCGCAGCGGCAGAGTTCCAAAGGTAACGGCGCGGCCCTTTCGGAGCGATCGGGCTTGCGAAGCCGCCGGCGATGTGGCCGCTAGGGAAAAGGCGCTACCCTACGGCGCCTTCCATCTCCATTTTCACCAAGCGGTTGAGTTCGACTGCATATTCCATCGGAAGCTCCTTGACGAAGAAGTCGAAGAAGCCGTTGACGATCATCGCCGTGGCGTCCGCTTCAGACAAACCACGCGACATCGCGTAGAAGAGCTGCTCTTCGCCGATTTTGCTGACGCTCGCCTCGTGCTCGACGGTCGAACGCTGCTCGTGAATCTTCATCGTCGGCTTCGTATCGCTCGACGACTCCTCATCCATGATCAGCGCATCGCAGCGGACGCGCGTCTTCGCGCCGACCGCCCCCGGATGCACTTCGACCAGCCCGCGATAGGTCGTCTTTCCACCGTGCGCGCTCACCGATTTATTCGTAACCACCGACGTCGTCCGAGGAGCGGCGTGAATGACCTTCGCGCCTGCATCCTGGTGCTGCCCCTCGCCGGCAAAAGCCATCGAAAGGATCTCGCCGCGCGCGCCTTCACCCATCAGATAGATCGACGGATACTTCATCGTCAGGCGCGAGCCGATGTTGCCGTCCACCCACTCGACGGTCGCGTCCTTGTGCGCGACCGCGCGTTTGGTGACGAGGTTGAAAATATTGCGATACCAGTTCTGAATCGTCGTGTAACGGATCGACGCGCCGTCCATCGCAATCAGCTCGACCACCGCCGAGTGCAGCGAAGAGGTCGAAAACTTTGGCGCGGTACAGCCCTCGATGTAGTGCACCTTGGCGCCCTTATCGGCGATGATCAGGGTGCGTTCGAACTGGCCCATGTTCTCGGCATTGATCCGGAAATACGCCTGCAGAGGCATCGCCACTTCGACGCCCGGCGGCACGTAGATGAACGATCCGCCCGACCACACCGCAGAATTCAGCGCGGCAAACTTATTGTCGCCCGGTGGAATCACCGTCGCGAAGTATTTCCGAACGATCTCCGGGTATTTTTTGATGGCGGTGTCCATGTCGCAGAAGAGCACGCCCTGCTCGTCGAGCGCTTTGCTCGTGTTGTGGTAGACGACTTCGCTCTCGTACTGGGCCGAGACGCCGGCCAAAAACTTGCGCTCGGCCTCGGGGATGCCTAAGCGATCGAACGTCCGCTTGATATCCTCCGGGACGTCGTCCCAAGAGCGCTCCGTCTGGTCCGTCGACTTCACGAAATAATGGATGTCGGCGAAGTCGATCTCGCTCAGGCGTTTGGAGTCGCCCCACGTCGGCATCGGCTTGGAGAGGAAGAGGTCGTATGCTTTGAGACGGAACTCGAGCATCCAAGCGGGCTCGTCCTTCATTCGGCTAATCCGCTCGACGATCTCCCGGGTCAGACCCTTATCCGATTTAAAGACGTAGTTTTCGGTGTCGTGGA
>DATAQH010000040.1:0-5347 GCA_036264815.1 Candidatus Cybelea sp. | reverse complement strand
ACTCTGCTTCTGGCTTTGCCCCGTCGGCGTGGCCCGCAAAGCGGTGAAGGACGGTCTCGAGGCCGGCCTTGGAGACCTTGAAGAGCGTCCCGCAGCCTTTTCCCCCACATCCCGAGCCGCCGCCAATGGTCGTCGAGCCGTACAGCGAACTGCCAAACGGAATCACTCGAGCATCGGGATTCTGGCCATCCGGGCTCGCTTGAAAGCTATAGACGGATTCATATCCCGCAAGCGGCTTGGCCACAGCCGGCTTGGCTAAAGGTGATCCGGCCGGCGGCAGAAGGTTGGGGCGCGCACTCGAAACCGAGGGCTGCGAACCGCCGCATCCGGCCAGCAATGCCGCCACCGCGCTGATAGAAAACGCGTAGGTTTTGAAGTCCAGGCCCATCTTTTTTGCTCCTCGCACCGCTACACGCAGCGGCGCCTAGCGTTCTTTCGATTTCGCCCGGCGTAGTCCCACCGCACTAAAGCTAGCTCGTCGCTGACTCGGCGAAGTTCTGCCGCAGCGCCTCGCCGATGCGGGCAATCGCGTAGAGAATTCCCGCCTGCGTGTCGCCGCGCGCGAAGTACGGCTGCGTCTCTTTCACCACGTCATCCCAGAACGCGCCGCCGACGCGCTCGTGCAGTTCCTTGTCTCCGATGATCGCAAACTGCCGGGCGTTGGGTGCTACCAAGATCAGCGCACCGTTGCGCGGCTCGTAACGATGCAGCTTGAGCGCCCCGAACTCGCGCTTCGCGCGTTCGAACGCGTCGACGCTGCGATCGGGAATCACCCGTAGCGCGATGCGGCCGCTCGTGCCGTCTTCGGCCTGTGCGATCGCATGCGCGATCTCCGCGCGATCGGCCTTGGTCACGGGCTGAAGTTGACCGCGGGCGCCTGCTGCGCGCCCGGCTGCGCCTGGAAGTAGGGTTTCTCGCTGAAGCGGCTGCCGAACATCCCGACGATCATCACCGTCGGGAAGGTGTCGCGCTTGGTATTAAAGGCGCGGGCGGCGTCGTTGTACTTTCGCCGTTCGAAGGCGATGCGGTTCTCCGTGCCTTCGAGCTGCGCTTGCAGCGTTTGGAAGTTCTCGGTCGCCTTGAGCTGCGGATAGTTCTCGACGACCGCGAGTAACCGTGAGAGCGCCGAGCCGAGCGAGTCCTGTGCCGCGGCGTACTTCTGGAAATCTTGCGGATTGTTGATCGCGTTCTGCACGACCTGCGGCGGAATCTGCCCGACGCTTGCGCGCGCTTTGGCGACGTCTTCGTACGTGCTCTTCTCGAAGTTCGCTGCACCTTTGACGGTCGCCACGAGATTCGGAATAAGGTCGGCGCGCCGCTGGTAGACGTTCTGGACCTGCCCCCACTGGGCATCGACCGCTTGGCCCAGCGTCACCAGCGAGTTATAGGTACCTGCTATGAACAGGCCGGCGATCACGACGATCGCCACGACGATCAGCGGACCGGCGTACGAAGGACGTTGTTGCATCTCGGGCAAATGCGCCGCAATGCGGCCTGCCCCTTCCTCGGGCGCCCTTTTATTGCGAGCTTTGTTAGCCGCAATTCCTATTTTTGCGCTCTCGTTCGGTGTGCTGTTCGTCAATCGCGTCGAGCCGCGGCTCTTCGGCGTCCCGTTCCTCTTCTGCTGGATCACCGCGTGGGTGCTCCTCACGCCGGCCTTCCTTTGGACGATCGGCCGCGTGGAGAAGCGCTGGTGAACGGCATCACCGCGCTTGCGATCGTCGCCGTCATCGTCTTCGGGACGATCGCCTTCGCGCTGCTGGGCGTGCGCGGCGTAAAGATGAGCCCGGAGCAATACATCGTCGGCGGCCGCAGCTTCGGCGCCATCTTTCTCTGGGTGCTGCAAGCCGGCGAAATCTATACGACCTTCACCTTTTTGGGCGTTGCGGGCCTAGCGTACTCGCAGGGCGCGCCCGCCCTCTACGTCGTGGCGTACGGAACGATCGCCTACATCATCGCCTACTTCTTGGCGCCCGCCGTCTGGCGAGCCGGTAAGGATAACAACCTACTCACCAACGCCGACTTCTTCGAGAATCGCTACAACAGCCGCGCTCTCGGCGTCGGCGTCGCGCTGCTCTCTTTCGCGATGATCGTGCCGTACGTGACGATTCAGCTCAGCGGCTTGCAGATTCTGCTGCGCATCGCCGGCTACGGCGCGTACAACGCAACCGCCGCGGTGATCGTCGGCTTTCTCGTGATGGCGCTCTTCGTTTTTAGCGCCGGTCTGCGCGGCACAGCCTGGGCGAGCGTCGTCAAGGATCTCCTCGTGCTCGGCGCGGTGCTCTTCGCCGGGATCGCGATTCCGGTGCACTTCTTCGGCTCGCCGCTGGGGCTCTTCGAGCGCGTGCTGCAGACGCATCCGCAAATGCTGACGCTCCCGCCCGCCGGCGTCTTCCACGGCACGCTGTGGTACGCATCGTCGGTGCTGCTCTCGGCGCTGGGCTTCTACGTCGGTCCGCAGACTTTCAACAGCGTCTACAGCGCGCGCAGCGGCGACGCGCTGCGCCGCAACGCCATCTATCTGCCAATCTACCAAATCGTCGCGGCCTTGATGGTCTTCGCCGGGCTTTCGGCGGCGTTTATCAATCCCGGCCTCACCGGGCCGAACGTCGATCAGTCTTTCATGCTCGTCGTACAGCGCTACTTTCCGTCGTGGATCCTAGGCTTGGTGGCCGGCGCCGGCGCGCTCGCGGCACTCGTCCCGGCCTCCGCGCTGCTGCTCGCCGCCTCGAGCGTCATCACCAAGAACGTCTTCGGCGACGCGTTCGGTGTCGCGACCAGCGATCGCGCGCGCACGCGGCTCACGCGCATCATCGTCGTGGTCGTGGCGGTGCTGGCGCTGGGCATCTGGATGATCGCCCAGAAGACGGTTGTCGAGCTGCTGCTCCTCTACTACAACGGCATCACGCAGTTCTTTCCCGGCGTCGTTGCGGCGTTCGTCTGGAAGCGCGCGAACGCGTGGGGCGTCGGCCTGGGGATCCTGGCCGGCATCGGGATTGCCGTTCCTCTCGCCGCGCTGAACATTTTACCGTTCGGCATGAACGGCGGCTTCGTCGGATTGCTGGCCAACGTCGTCGTCTTGATCGTCGTCAGCCTCGTCACGCGTCATGAGAGCGGATAGGCTCGTCTCCCAGGAACTCGGCAAAAGGGCGCTCGTGTCGGAGAGCGGCAAGGCCTGTTGGCGCGGAACCGATATCGAGGCGGTGCTCAGAGAGCTTACCGATGCCGG
Organism: Candidatus Cybelea sp.; assembly: GCA_036264815.1. Taxonomy (GTDB): domain Bacteria; phylum Vulcanimicrobiota; class Vulcanimicrobiia; order Vulcanimicrobiales; family Vulcanimicrobiaceae; genus Cybelea. The sequence goes on along the minus strand of DATAQH010000040.1, from coordinate 2,118 downwards.
TCAGGTCGTCTTGGGCTTCGACATCTGCGAACGGCTCGCCGACGGCACGCTCAAAGATTGCGGAGCCAGCGGCTTTCAAATGGAGCAAATCCTGCAGCGCGTACCGTGGGAGGAATGCCTCGCGATGTCGCTTGCCTTAGCGGTGCGCGACGTTCGCGATACGAAGCGGCTCACCGGACTCGAGCCGCCGTTTGCAGACCTTTGGTACTGCGTCGTTGCCCTCGATCGCGTCAGCCTCGCTCGTTATCTTCGCGGCGAAAACGCCTGAGCGTCACCCTAAGCCAAGCGTGTCACCCGCTCCCTTTGTGTCTCCCTGAGCCACGCTTGTGTCACCCTGAGCTTGTCGAAGGGTTGTCGAAGGGCTATCGAAGGATGCCCCGCCGAAAACCGCAAACCGCCTAGCATGCCAGACACATCCATGCGCATTCTACGTCTTTTTATTTGTTTCGGGTTTCTCGCCGGTTGCTCGCACGGCACGAGTTTTACGCCGTATTCGGAGCAGCTCGCGCAGCGGGAGCAACCGCTCGCCGGAAACGGGTACCGGCAGATCTATAGCTTTAAGTCCGGTGTCGATGGAGCCAATCCGATCTCCGGGTTAATCGAGGTCAATGGTACGTTTTACGGCACGACATTTGGCGGCGGAACGTCGGGCGGTTGGGGCACGGTATTCAAAGTCTCGCCCGACGGCAGCGAGCACGTCATCTATAAGTTCAAAGCCGGCAACGACGGCGCGCATCCCTACGCGGGCCTCACCGGCGTCAACGGCACGCTCTACGGCACTACGTACCAAGGGGGCACGGGCGGTAACGGAACGGTCTTCAAAGTCAGCACGAGCGGCGTCGAAAGAGTTCTCTATAGCTTTAAGGGCGGCGACGACGGCGTCTACCCCTACGGCCGCCTCATTGCCGACGGCGGCCAGCTCTATGGAACCACGTATACCGGCGGCGGCGGTTACGGCTGGGGCATCGTCTTTCGCGTAAGCCTCTCGGGCGCCGAAAGAGTTATTTACCGTTTCAAAGCCAACGACGTCGGCACGCACGACGGCGCGCATCCCTACTCCGGTCTGATCGTGGACAACGGCCTGCTCTACGGTACGACGGAGCAGGGCGGCACCAAAGGCAACGGCACCGTCTATAAGGTGTCAACCAGCGGGAGCGAGCACGTTGTTTATAGCTTTAAAGGCGGCTCCGACGGACAATATCCGTACGCAAAACTCCTCGAGTACAACGGTGCGCTCTATGGAACCACGTCTACCGGAGGCGGCGGTTACGGCTGGGGCATCGTCTTCAAAGTCACTCCCGGCGGGATCGAAACGATCCTGCACCACTTCAAAGCAAACGCCGATGGCGCGCATCCGCAATATGCGGGGCTCGTGAACGTGGGCGGCCTTCTCTACGGGACGACGTACCAGGGTGGAACGCCCGGTAACGGCACCGTGTACAGCGTAACGCCCGGCGGCACGGAGCACGTCGTCTACGCGTTCAAAGGTGCGCCCGGCGACGGCGCATCTCCCTACGATGGTCTCGTCGATTCGAGCGGCACGCTTTACGGCACGACGTACGAAGGCGGCGCCGATGACGCCGGCACGGTATTTAAGCTAACGCCGTAAGCTTTAGACGACGCTTAGGCGGCCTGACCGCGGCCCGATCGACTGGGCGAGTAAAGTTCGGCACATTGGGCCCGTCAACACCCAACCGACCGGTGAGGCGGCAGCGGAAGTTTTGGCACTCGGGGATCGACGGAGACACGCCGATTTGTCGCACAACAGGGCGCGGCGGTGCGACTGGTTCTTCCAGTTTGCGCAACGACGGAACTTCCGAGCAAGAGCCGAACGGTAACCACTCGTATCGAACAAGGAGCAGAAAGAAGTGAATCGTAATCATCTTTTCGGCGCGGGCTTAAGCATCGCGTTTCTCTCCTTAACCGGTTGCGGTCGCGGACTAAATGTCGGTATGGTTCCGCAGAATACTTCCGGCGTTCGACCTACACAAGCGTCAGGAACGAACTCCGGCTTGCTCTACGTTACCGGTCGCGTCGAGACAATGTACTCCTACCCAGCAATTAAAGAGCTCGGCACGCTTACACCCTCCACCGGAGGATATGGTCAAGGTTGCCCCG
>DATAQH010000019.1:0-8134 GCA_036264815.1 Candidatus Cybelea sp. | reverse complement strand
TCCCGATCATGGCCGGTGACCTCGCCGAGGGTCACTACGATACGCAGAGCAACCAAACGAAACGAACGTTTACCACCAACGTCTGCGGCGCAATCTCACCAAGCCCGACGCGCAAATGACGCCGCCGCCTTCTCCCGAGCGCAACGAAACGCTTCTCCGCAGCGATCGAACGAAGTAGCGGCCATGACTTGGGATTACTCGATCGTCGATGTCTTTACGCAGACGCCTCTCGAAGGGAACGCGCTCGCGGTCTTCCACGACGCCGCCGGGCTCGATGCGGCGACGATGCAAAAAATCGCTCGGGAGACGAACCTCTCCGAAACGACCTTTATTTTTCCGCCGGAACGGCCGGAATCGGCGGCGCGCGTGCGCATCTTTACACCGTCGAAGGAGATGCTCTTCGCCGGTCACCCGACGGTCGGGACGGCCTGGGTGTTGCGGGACATTGGGCGAGTTCCGCGGGAGCAGACCCGCTTCGTGCTCGACGAAAACGTCGGTCCCATCGACATCCGTGTCGACGGCGAAGGTTTGGTCTGGCTGCGAACGCCGCCGATTCGCACGTTGCGCCAGTACGACGCCGAAGCGAGCGCGGCGGCCATCGGCTTGAAGCAGTCCGATCTGCTTGAGGGCGTACCCGCACAGAACCGCAGCGCAGGCAGCCCGCTGATCTTCATTGCGCTTCGCGACGCGGCGGCGGTCGATCGCGCCGAGGTCGACACCACCGCCTTTCGGCGTCTGCTGGCCAACGAGAACGAGCCGACGGGCGTCTTCGCGTTCGCGCCGGTGCCTGCCGGTGCGTATTCGCGCATGTTCGGCAACGATCTCGGAATTGCAGAGGATCCGGCGACGGGCGGAGCAACGGGGCCGCTCGCCTCGCTGATGATGGACTACTCGCTCGTACCGCGAGCCGCCGGCACCCGCTTCGTGAGCGAACAGGGAACGAAGATGGGACGGCGCAGCCTCCTGCACGTTTTCATCGACGGCGAGGGCGGCGAACGCGGGATCGAGGTCGGCGGTCACGTCACACCGGTCGCGAGGGCGAGGCTGCAGCTATTGCGATGATCGCCGTACTCTTGCGTATCGCGCTTGTTGTGGCACAAGCGGCTCCGGCGCCGGCCTATCACGCGCCCGCACCGGCCGTCCACGCGGCGCCCGCTCCCGTTGTGCGCGCGGCGCCCGCTCCCGTTATGCGCGCAGCGCCCGCTCCGGTCATGCATGCCGCACCCGTCTATCATCCGATGCCCGTCCCTCGTCCGGCACCCGCACCCGTCCCTCATCCGGCACCGGCGCCGAACGCGCACTCGGCAGCACAGATCGTGCACTCGGCGCCGATGCGTGCGCCGGCCGCAGCGGCGTTCTACGCGCCGAACGCGTCGTACGCGAGCGGGCCGTACCGCCGCTGGCGCGGGCCCGTCATCGGCAACCCGCTCCGCTGGCGCTGGTGGGCGTGGAATCATTATGCGATATGGTATCCGGTCGCCTCATACTGGGGCGGCGGTTTTTGGGGCCGCTGGTCGATGCTCAACCCGCCGATGCTCTACGGGTCGGTCGCCGGCTACGACGATCGGCAGCTCTTTGCGTCGTACGACGTCGCGCCGCGCAGCCCGGGAGCGCAGCTGCTCTCCGATTACGGTCTCATGCAGACGCCGTGCGGGCCGCGCGATCTCGTCGTAATCTGGGGACCGGATAACAGCGTGATCTGCGCCTATCCAAACGGGCTCGTCGGCGCCGGAAACTACGAGCTCGATCCCGCAACGCTCACGCTGCGATCGCTTTAAAGCTACGCTCTAGACGCGTCCGGCCGCGGCGCAGCTCGCGCGGCTCCCGCCGAAGAGTACCGCCAGGCCGCAGGTCGAGTCGAACATCCGGCGATTGTCGTGCGGAACGCCGCGGACGAACGCGTAGGTCTGATTCGTTCCGGCGGGATGGCGCTGCGTAAGGTAGGCGATAAAGTACTTCGCGCGCGCGAATCGATACGGCCCTTGGGCCTCGCCCCCGCAGCTTTTATCGAGGTCGTCCTCCTTCGGATTGGTATCGGCCGTGCCCATCAGGTACGTAACGTCGCGCCTGATGTAGCGGGACTCGAGTTCCGCTACGGCACCGGCGACGTACGGCGGCGCGCCGCTGCGTCCGTAGCGCCACTGGTTGAAGTCGGGGCACTCCTTCGGCGGGAACGGCCGCCAGTCGGTAAAGTAGAAGTATGACGAAGGGTTCGAGACGACGAGCGACACTCGCACTCGCCCGGCTCGATCGAGTTGCGGCGCCTTTCCGACGACCGCGTAGCGCTGCACGATCTGGCCGCCGGCCGAGTGACCGGCGATCACGACTTCGCGCATCTTCGGAAAGCGAGTGCGATCGGAGAGCCGGGCGATCATCGCATCGAACACGCTGTAGCTGCTGATCGGCGACGGCGCGACGGCATTCGAACCCCCCGGCCACTTTCCCGTCCAATAGAGCGTTTTTGGCGAGACGTTCTGCCCCGCGAGTTCGCTGTGCTCGACGAACTGCGGCGCAATGACGATCGTCTGGTCGAGCGCCTTCGCCGCGTTTGCGGCGATGACGCCGGTGTCGAAGTAGTAGTCGGCGTCGCGCAGCACCCCGTGGACGACGATCAACGCGCGCGTAGCGTTCGGATCGCCGTCCAGCGACGAGGTTCCGAAATAACGTGCGTAGCCGCTTCCTGCGGGCGTCACGACGAGGAACTGGCGGTTCGCGAGTCTTCCGGCGTTGTCGGGTTGCGGCGTCGTCGTAACGGGCACCGCGACCGTTAGGAGCAGGAGGGAAAGCAGCCAGTTCACGCTCGTGCGTCCGCCCGCGCGATCGCGCCGCCGGCGACGGTATAGGTGACCGTTGCCGTGCGCGTGCTGCCGTCGGCGAAGCCGGTGAGCGACTCTTTATCGGTCACGGTCGTACCGTCGACGCTGCGGTCGACGATCTCGACGTGCAGGTGAGGATTGGCCGCGAAGAGCTGCGCGTAGGCCGCGGCGATCGCCGGCCGCGTTCGTACGAAGGCGCTCGGGCGAACGACGACACCGTCTTGGGCATAGGTCTCCGCGAAGACCTGCGCGTCGTGATGGTTGTACGCGTTGACCTGGCGCTGCACGATCTGCTCGGGGGTTTCGTTCAAGATTGCACCCGCATCGAAGAGGCGCCCGTCCTTGACGACGAAGCGAACCGACCCCAATGCCGCGATATCGGCGAGCGGATCGGCATCGAGAACGACGAGGTCGGCGAGCGTGCCGCGCTCGATGCGGCCCAAATCCGTGCGGCCCATCATCGCCGCCCCGCCGCCGGTCGCGGTGAGCAGAACCTGCTTGGGTGTGAGCCCCGAGGCGACCATCTCGAGCGCTTCGTCGTAAAACGACGACGCGTGCTGAGTGCCGATGTTGCCCGCGTCGGTGCCGGCAGCGATGCGAATGCCGGCGTCGTGCACGCGGCGAAGATTGCGCATCGCCGCGTAGGGCGGGGCGGGCGCGCGGCGCTGTTGGATTCGCTCGAGCGTATCCGCCGGCAACGCCGGCTCGACGTCGACCATGTTGAAGAGGGTTCCGACGATGTCGGGGTTTGCGACGCGCAAGTCGTTGGCGGTGAGGTTCGGCCGGCCCGCAAAGGTGTAGCCGTAATTGCCGACGACGATCAGCGTCGGGCAGTAGATGACCTTGCGCGATCGTACCAGCTCTAAGAACGCGTCGTCGACGTCGGTATCGAAGACGCTGTGTGCGAGCACGTCGGTCCCGGATTCGACGGCGAGGCGTGCCGTCTCCAACTCCGTCGCGTGGATCACGACGCGCGCGCCGTGCGCGTGCGCGTACTCGATCGCCGGCGCGGCGATCGGTTGGAACGCGGCCGCCGGGTGCTCGGGGCTGACGATCCACCAAAACTTCACGAAGTCCGTATGCGCCGCGAGCTGGCGGTCGATCAGCGCCTTTGCGGCGTCGACCGAGTCGATCTTGACGATCGGCGGGTCGTTATTGGGATCGAGGATGCTGCGCTCGACGCTCGAGATCAGCGGCCCGGCGACCATGACGCGTGGGCCGGCGTTCGTTTGGCCGGCTTGCGCGCGAACGTCGTAGTTCCAGAACGGTCCGCCGACGTCGACGACGGAGGTGATGCCGGCGCGCAGATAGCGCGCGAACGTGTCCGAAAGGTTCGCGCGTACCCATTCGATCTCGTCGGTGTAGGGCCGCACGGAGCGTAGATCGATCGCGTCGGGACGCGTGTAGAGTCCGCCCGACTGAAAGAAGTGGACGTGGCTATCGATCAATCCCGGCAGCACGTAGCGGCCGGAAAGATCGACGCGAAAGGCCGATTCCGGAATCGCGACGCTGCCTCGCCGGCCTACGGCTTCGATGCGCTGTCCGCGCAAGAGAATGACCGAGTCCGGCAGAGGCGTCAAGTCGCTGCCGGTCAAAGCCGTCGCGCCGATCAGCGCGGTGAGTTCGCGCCCCGTGTTGAGAGTCTGCGCGTTCGGCGCACCCGCGATGGTCGGCATGACCGGAAGCGCGCTCAAGGCCGCGAGGCCGCGGAGCGCATCCGCGCGGGTCATCGTGTGAAATGGTGAATGAAAGAAACACATATTAAAACAGCCTCATATACGTGACCTGTGCGACGGCGACGAGCGTGCCGTCGTCACGCCAGAGATTTGCCGCAACCGGGACGAGCGTTCGTCCCTGTTTGATGGCCTGTGCGAAGAGCCTCACGTCGCTGCGCGCGGGGGCGAGAAAGCGGATGCTCATGTCCGTCGTCGTGACTCGTGCCTCGGCGCCCCAAATCGTGAGCGCTGTGAGCGCGGCCGCGGAGTCCGCGGCCGTCATCAGCAGGCCGCCGTGAAACGAATCGAAGATCCCATCGAATTCGCGCGCTCGCGCAACCGTGCAATCGACGCAGCCGATTCCCAGCCGGATGTTTGAGAATCCGAGACGGTTGAAAATGGGGATCGAGTGCATGCGCTCGCGTACCGCTGCCTCCGCGCCGGGTTCGAGAGGGGGCAGCTCACCGGCGTAAGGCGCCATCAACAGCCCGGCGGCAAGCGGCGTCGTGCGTGCGCTCATGAATCCCAGGGTTTCGAGCTTACGCGAGCAGTGCCTCGATGGCGTCTCCGAGCCGCGTCAGGTCGGCCTCGGAGCTGCCCGCGAGCAGTTCTTCGATCAGATCCAGCCGCGCGGCGCGGGCTTTCTGCAGCGCGGCGATGCCCTTGCGCGATGCCTCGACGATCGTGGAGCGCGCGTCGCTGGGGCAGGATCGCAGGCGGACGTATCCACCGCGCCGCAGCGCCCCAACGACGCGCGTCATCGTCGGCGGCGTTACCTGCTCGGCATCGGCGAGTTCCCCGGGGGTGCGCGATCCGCCGTAGACGAGCACCGAGAGCGCCGAGAGCTGCGCCGGCCCGAGCGGACTCTTCCGGTCGGCCGCGCGCGCCTGGCGCAGCACGTAGATCGCGGCGGAGTGGAGCCGATCGGCAACCTTCCGGCGCCGGTTACTCGGGGCCATAGAACGATAAGTGATGGCCGTCGGGATCTCGAAAGTTGACCGCCCATGCCTGCGCGTTGACCGGCCGCGGCTCGTTCGCGAAGGCAATGCGATCGCGCAGGGCCGCGTACGCTTGACCGACGCTGGGCACGCCAAAGACGCACTCGTGGGAGTGGTCCCCGGGAGCGGGGGCCGCGAACTCCTGCGTTACCGCCAGCGTCGTCGCGCCCGTATCGAAGAAGACGAAACCGCCGAAGCGGCCGGATTCTCGCAGCCCGAGTATCTCCGTGTAAAAGCGAACCGATCGTTCGAGGTCGCTCGAACCCAGCATCGTCAGCGCAAAGGTGCAATGTTCCACCGGAATACCTCGCTCTCGTGAGCCGGCAAATAGTTAGTTAGGCTTACTAACTGATTTCTCCCGCGCCGCGCCCGGTTCCTTTTGGGCTCGCTATCCGAGCAGATCCAAGAGGTCGGCCTCCAGCCGCGGATGAGCCCAGGTGAATCCGGCGTCGAGCGCCGCTTTCGGCACGGCACGCTGGCCGCCCAAGACCGTCTGCGCGAATTCGCCGAGTGCGAGCCGCAGCGCGATCGCCGGCGCGGGCAAGAGCGATGGACGGTGAAGCGCCGCGCCCAGAGCGTGCGCGAACCGCGCGTTGGTCGCGCTCTCCGGGGCAACGGCGTTGACCGCGCCGCGCAGCGTCTCGCGTTCGATCGCAAAACAATAGAGCGAGGCGAGGTCGCGCACGTCGATCCACGGCACGAACTGGCGTCCCGTGCCGAGCGGGCCGCCGGCAAAGAACTCAAACGGCCGCTTCATCTGCGCGAGCGCTCCGCCGTCGCGTCCCAGCGCGACGCCGCTGCGCATCTGCACGGTACGGATGCCAAACGTCTCGCACTGCGCGGACGCGGCCTCCCACGCGACGCAGACGCCGGCGAGAAAATCGCTCCCGGGTCCGGCACTTTCCGTCAGCGGCTCGTCGCCCCGATCGCCGTAGTAGCCGACCGCGGAAGCGCAGACGAGCACCGCGGGCCGTCGCGCCAGCTCGCGCAAGCTCGCCGCGAGCGTCTGGGTTCCGGCGATCCGCGAGTCGGCGATACGCCGCTTTTTCTCGGGCGTCCAGCGGCCGGAGACCGACTCGCCCGCGAGGTGAATCACTGCATCGGCGCCGGCAAACGCTTGCGGGTTCGGGCCACCGCTGGGATCGAAGACCCGCGTCTCGACATCGTCGCCGAAAGGTCGCGCCGCATCGCGGCCCAGTGCGATCGGACGCGCGCCGCGCGCGCGCAGCGCGGCGGTGACTTCTCGGCCGACGAAGCCCGAGGCTCCCGTCACGGCGACGATCGTACCCGGCTGCAAGCTCATAGAGACGCGGTGGTTTGGCGGGCGCGCGGTGAATACCGCTGCAAGGAGCAAACGTGAAGATACGAGTCGTCGTCAACGACAAGATGCAGCAGGGCTACGTCTACTACCGAACGCAGGCGGCCGGACGATGTTTTGCGCCGGGTTTCGAGCCGGCGCTCACGCCCAAAGAGATGCTTGCGCTCGGCGTCTTCGGCGGAAAGTACATGACCGACTGCGCGGCGGAATTTCCGGCGAGCTGGTTTGCAAAGGCGAAGCTCTGCGCGGCGCGTCACGACCCGAGCCTCAATTATTTCGGCGTCAACGCGTCGCAGTCGCTTGCGCGGTGGCGGCGGCAAGGATGGATCCATCCGCAGGATCCGCGCGGCTGGTTCCAGTGGTACTGCCGCTACTACGCGGGCCGGCGCAGCGACGACGACGCGCGCCAGATCAAGCGTTGGCGCGCGATCGCGCGCCACGTCGCGGGGCTCGTCAAGAACTGCGAGAAAGGCGATCTGCGCTGCCGCCGGCGACAACGCCAGGCATTGCTTCATTGGGCCTATGATAGCCGAAAGATTTGACCTCCAAACGCCGCCATGGTAGGTTAGATTCCGACAACCGGCGGGACAACTTATCTACGAAAGGTCACAAAACGTGAGCACGCATGCCCGTATTATGGCCGTCGCGCTCGTTTCTCTTGCCGCCTGCTCCGGCTCGAAGAATCTGGCGATGCCGACGGAGTCGAACGCCGTTGCGCCGCAGAGCATCTCCAAGGCCGACTTCAAGCAGGTCGCCGCTTGGGGCTCCAAAGGCCAGAAAGCGGTGGCACAATGTCCGCAGGGCTACCGGGTCGTCGCCGGCGGTTCCAGCAGCAGCGACGGCAGCCTCGTCGGCACCGGCGTACCGGACTCAACGCACACCGCGTGGGTCGTCAGGCCGCAGTCGGGCGCGTCGGCCGAGGCCTTCGCGTCGTGTCTGCGCGCGTCGCTCGCCCGAAAGACGTTTCGTTGGCTCTCGGCATCGCCGGCCTCGGGGCTCGCAGCGGCACAGTGCCGGCCGAACTACATGTTGGTCACCGGCTACGGAACCGGCACGGTCACGACGTCGTGGTTTAATCCCGCCACCAACACCTATTGGGTAGGGGGAGGCGGTACCGCGTTTGCGTCGTGCGCGCGCCTGGACTCAGGCATCGTCATCAAACACGCGTGGAACAAGAGCCAGAAGCCCAAAACCGTCTTCGCCGGCTGCGGCGATGGTTATACGGTCATCGCCGGCGCGATGGGAGACAGCGCGTGGCCCGGGCCGCCGATTCAACAGCATCCCGGC
>DATAQH010000005.1:0-3729 GCA_036264815.1 Candidatus Cybelea sp. | reverse complement strand
CGCCGTTGGTTGACTTGGCGATGTCGAGACCGTAGGGATTCAGTTGGCCGTAAACGCCGTCGATCGTCGAACCGATGACGACCTGATGTTTGAGTTGATGGAATATACCTCCGCCGTTGCCTTGATTACCCTGATTGCCTTGGCCTTGATTGCCTTGGCCGTGATTCCCCTGATTGCCCTGGTTGTTCTGATTAGCGGCACCCATCGGCGCAGGGGCCGCAGGCATCGTGGGAGCCGAATTGCTATTTGCCGTGCATCCGCTCGCCAGCAATGCCAGGATCGACGCCCCGGCAGCGGAGCCCGCAAGTGTACGTATGTTCATCTCACACACCCCTTCTTGGGTTGAGAGTAGTAGGCGCGCGGTCTCCAGAGTGTTGGCGCGAAGTATGAAGAAAGTCTGAAGCGTTAACGGTAGCGGTGGACCGCTTCCCAGCAATACAACGCCACGACCGAACGGTAGGGCCGGAACGGCTCGCCAAGCGGCAGCAACTCCTTCGGCTTGGGCGGCGTCGCCAGATCCCACCCGATCGCGTAACCTTGGCGGACGCCGAGGTCGTCGACCGGCCACACGTCAAGGCGCCTCAGCTCGAACAGCAGGTACATCTCGGCGGTCCACTTTCCGATACCACGCACGGTGACGAGCTTGGCGACGATCTCGTCGTCGCTTTGTTTGGGCGAACCGCGCAGGTCGACGCTTCCGTCGTGAACTTTCACCGACAGGTCGCGCAACGCGAGCAGTTTGTTCTGCGAAAGGCCCGCGGCGCGAAGCTTCCCATCGGAGACCGCGGCCAGGGCCTCGGGCGTTAGCTTGCCGCCGGCGGCGGTAACGACGCGATCGAAAATCGCCCGCGCGGCGCTTCCCGCCAACTGTTGAAAGACGATCGCGCGAACGAGCGTCCCGAAGTGACCGTCGGGGTGACGGGGCCGGTACCCAATCGGACCGATGCGCGCAGCGAGACGGTCCAATGCCGGATCGCGTTTGCGAACTTCCGCGACGGCCGCGGCCAACGAGATGCGAGGCATTGCCCGGGCCTCGCTACGTGGTTGCACTCGCCGCGAGGAACACGGCCGCGACGAAGACGGCAACCAACGTGAAGATCAAGACGCGGTTGCGTCGCCCGGATTGGACCATCAGCCAACCGTTGGCGATGCCGAGCAGCCCCGCGAGGACGACCAGCGCGAACGAAATGTGGATTCGGCCGAGAAACTTGGCGGTCGTGACGTCGGCCATCGGGATTCCTTGCCGGGCCATCGTGCGGTCGACCCAGAACCAGGCGCCGACCACGAAAACGACCATTAAGGCCCCCGCGCTCAATGCCACCCACCCCCGCCGCTTCGCGGAATCGAGGGTATGCAGCCGTGCGCCGCAGCTCGAACAGGTTTCGCCTCCGCTGCGCACCTGATTGCAACGCGCGCAGATCATTGCCGGTGATGCGGCCATTCTTCTTCTTTCGCTCCAAAAGCGGAGCTTGACTGCCCAAGGGCGTCACTTGCATATTTGCGAAGTATCGTAAATGAAGAGTACGCACCGTCTTACCGGAAGCGCCCTGGTTGTCTTGCTTGCCGGCTGCGCAGGATCGCATGCCTCGACCGGGAGCGGGACGTTGCCCGCCCTCACATCGAACGCCGTCGCGCGTTCAAGCACGGGAAGCGAGCAGATCCTCTACAGTTTCACCGGAGGAAACGACGGCGGTAACGCCGCCACCGGAATCGCCGTGGATCGCACCGGCAATTTATACGGTACGACGGTCGTCGGCGGCACGTACACGTGCGGCACCGTCTTCAAGCTCGCGCCGCAAGGGAGTCCACCCTGGTCCGAGACGGTGCTCTATAACTTCACGTGTTACGGCGATGGAAAGAGCCCGCATGGCGGCGTAACGATCGATGGGCATTCGCAACTGTACGGCACGACGGTCGCCGGCGGATCGGGGTACTGCACCGGCGACGGGTGCGGCGTCGCGTACCGATTGAGCGGACAACACGAAAGCGTGATGCACGATTTCGGTACCGGCAGCGACGGCTTCGGCCCCGGCGGCCCCATCGCGTTCGACAGCGCCGGACATGCCTACGGAACGACCCCCGACGGCGGTTCGTATTCGCAGGGCATCGTCTACGAGTTGAGCCTTTCGGGCCGCGTCTGGCACGAAAAGATCTTGCACGCGTTTACGGGCGGCGCGGACGGCGGAGTCGGATCGCTCGGGCCCCTCCTCCTCGATAAGGGCGGGAACGTTTATGGGGTGACTGAAGAAGGCGGCGCGCACGAAGCGGGAACGGTGTTCGAGCTCTCGCGGCGATCGAAGAAGTCGTGGAAGCTTACGACCCTTTACGCTTTTAAAGGAACGCCCGATGCAGCATCTCCGTACGGCGGCTTGATCTCCGACGCGTCGGGAGATCTCTTCGGAACGACGTACTACGGCGGCGCCTACCAGTACGGGACCGTTTTCGAACTCGTTCGCAAACCAAAAAACAAGTACGTGGAGCGCGTACTCTATAGCTTTAAGGGCGGTAACGACGGCAGCTCGTCGACGAGTACCCTGCTCTTTGGGGCGTCGAACGATCTACTAGGAACCACGTCCGCCGGCGGGGGAACCTGCGACTGCGGCACGATCTTCGAAGTAAACGGAAAAACGGGCAAAGAGCAAGTCTTGCACAGCTTCGGCAATGGCGCCGACGGTCAGTATCCGTATTACGGCCTCGCCTCCGATGGGAGCGGCAACCTCTACGGAACGACCGTCGCCGGCGGCGCGCACGGTCAAGGCGCCGTCTTCGAATTTAGGCCGTAACGCTTTTAGGCCGAAGCGTTGCCCAGCGCTGAGGCCTCCTGCGCAATCTTTATTGCTAGACTCTGAACATCGCTGATCCCGGAGAGGCCGTTCGCTGCGGGCAATTCCTTTTTGAGCGCTTCGGCGAGGTCTTTCGCGGTTTGCGCCTGTTTTTGGGCGGCAACGTAGGCGGCCTGACAGGTGGCGACGCGTTGGCGCGATTGCGCCTCCGCGGCCGCGGCTGCACTCTCCTTATCGGCGCACTCCTTGACCAGCGCCTCGCTCTGCGCGATCTCCTTGAATTTTATCTCGGCCGTCGCTTTGGCGTCGCGGAGGCGACGCTCTAGCTCCTCGACCGCGGCTTTCGCCGATTGGGCATCGGCGCGCGACGTCCCGGCCAGTTCCGCCGCCCCCTTACGCTCCGCCGCCGCGGCGTTGCGCCGCTGCGTGGCTGCCTGGACCAGGGCTCGAGCCTGTTGCTCGAGGGTGGCCGCCGCGTCGGCCTTCTCTTGAGCCGCAGCATAGTCGAGCGCTGCCTGAGCGGCGCTAGCCTCCGTTTTGAAGCGTTGTTCGAGCTGGCAAACCTCGCGCAGCAGGGCTTCGGCGGCTTTACGCTGTTCGATAATGAGCCGCTGCGCCGCAACGATCTCTTCGTTCTGACTGGCAAGCGCGGATTTTGGGGGCCTGACCGGCTGTTGCGTTTTCGGCTCTTCGGCCTCGGCCTCGGCCTTCGGCCGGCTCCCCTCCGTGGGCTCGGGTGCCGTCTCGATGGCGGGAGGCTGCGGTTTCGGAACCTCGCCATTCTGGAGTTCGGCCGCGGGAGCTTCCGCCTTCTGCTCTTCGCCCCTGAACTCGGCCTCGACAGCTTTGACCTCGTCCTGCTTGCTTGCCTCGCTTCGCGGACCTTCCTTGGGGCTCGACCCCTTCAAATCGGCCAGCGCTCGGCGGAAGCGAGAGACCTCCGGAT
>DATAQH010000268.1:0-3502 GCA_036264815.1 Candidatus Cybelea sp. | reverse complement strand
GAAGGCTTTATTGCTCCGCCGGATTTTTCTTTCGCTCTTGCCCTCAACCGTTACGGTTGCCTCGGCCGCTTCGGCGGTCCAACCCGTCTCTGCCCAGCAGGGCGGCTCTACCCCGATGAACCGCATGCAGCCTTTTCCAGAGCCCGACCTAATCGTGATCGATAGCGCGACGATGGATCGCGGCCGCGCGCTTCTCGATGCCGTCACGCGGGGCACGTTCGACCGCTCCGAGCTCGCCCCCGAGTTGGAAGCTTTTGTGCCGCCGAGCGCGTTTGCTAGTGCGCCGGCACTGCTGGAACCGCTTGGTACGCCGCAATCGATATTTGCGTTCGAAAAAAGTATTACGGCCTATCAAACCTCGACGTACTTCCGCGTGCACTACCCAAACCAGATTCTGACGTGGGTCGTCTCCGTCGGAGCCAATAACCGAATTACCGGGCTCTCGCTGCGCCACAGCCTCACAAATCTGATCTTTAGCGTCGTCTCCCGGAACATTCAGTACTGATCGAGCAGATGCAGCTTAGCGACCACCGGAAACCATATCTCGAGTATCACGCGGGACGCCCGGTTCGCAAGCTGAGCCTGCGGACGAAGCATGCGCTCGTGCAGGGAGCGCTGCTCGTGATCCTGCGGCGCGGTGCCGGTTCTGCGTATCGCGTCGGCACCGAATGGGAGTGCGATCTCACCGAAGCGCGCGGCACGAAAACGCTGCTCGTTCCTGACGTTGCTGCAATCGCGACGAAGCGGCTGATGGATCTTGCCGAAGCGCGGCGCGACTCACCCCCTTTCGCACCCGATCTCGTCGTCGAAGTCCGCTCGCCGAACGATCGAGAAAGAGAGCGTGAATGGAAGCTGCGCGTGCCTATCTCGACGCGGGAGCCGCCCGCGTCCTTGACGTGCTTCCCGGCGAACGCGCAATCCACGCCCACACGAGGTACGGCAGCGCAACGTTCTGCCCAGGCGACGCGTTCCGGCACGAGGCCGCGCCGTGGCTGCACTTCAATCTCGTAGAGGCCTTTGCCGACCTACTCTAATGCGACGACGCCCGGCGCGGGGAACCTGTGGATTGCGCCGAACCGTGCCGCCCAGAAAGGGAGGCGAGGTTTATCATGCGTTCTGAACTGAAGAATCAAACGTTTTTCGCGGCGGCGATGGCGGCAGTGCTCGCGGGATGCGGTGGCGGGATGTCGCCGGTGCAGCCGAGTGCGATGGGCGCAAGCACCCCTGCGCAACTGCACGCGCTCGGTGCCGCCGGGGCGGTGCATCCGCTGCGAGCAGGCGCGGCAAACCGCGAGGGTTCGTGGATGGCGCCCGATGCGAAGCGATCGAAGAGCCTGCTCTATGTCGCCGATGAGGCAACCAACGACGTTTACGTTTACTCGTACCCCGCCGGCAAGCTCAAGGGCACGCTGACCGGATTCGCCACGCCTACGGGGATCTGCTCGAACAAGCACGGCGACGTGTTTATTCTCAACGGCAACGGCATGACCGTCGACGTCTACGCGCACGGCGGAACCTCGCCGCTTCGGGTCCTCGATCTCCCTGGCTACCCGCAACTGAACTGCACCGTCGACCCGACGACCGGTAATCTCGCGCTCGGCGCGCTGGCCGGAAGCTGCGGAAACTGCATCGCGGTCTTTGCCGACGGGCAGGGGACCCCGACGACCTACGCGCCGTCGGGCCAAAATGGATTCCCCGGCTGCGGCTACGACAACCACGGAAACCTGTACTGCGACGCCTACGGCAGCGATGGGGCCTTCGCGCTGTACGAACTCGCGAGCGGAAGTTCGACGCCCACGAGTATTTCCGTGAGCGGCGTGAGCGGGCTGACTGCAGGTTCGCTGCAGTGGGATGGTACGAACGTCGCGTTCGGAGCCGGCGACGGGCCGACGCTCTATCAAATCCAGCTCTCCGGATCGACGGGAAGCGTCGTGGGTTCGACTTCGCTCAGCGGCGCCGGCACGGTTTGGCAGTTCTGGATCACGAAGCTGCCCGGTACCAAGAAGGCGAAAAAGCTGCGGGTGATCGCGCCGACAGACGAGACCGTCAGTGAAGTAGGCTATTGGAATTATCCGGCGGGCGGCAGTGCCACCCAAACCATCACCGGGCTTCAGCAACCCGACGGTGCCGCACTGAGCACGGTCAAGAAGTAGTTCGATCCTTCGATTCAAGAGCCGCCTGCGGGGGAAGAACCCCGCGGGCAATGGCTCTTTGGATGGAAACTTGATAGAATTGCGGCGGCGCGTCATCGGCTTCTTTCGCGTGCTGGGGCCCGGCCTCATCACCGGCGCGGCCGACGACGATCCCTCGGGAATCTCGACCTACTCGGTCGCGGGCGCCGCGACCGGTTTCTCGATGCTCTGGCTCACGCTCATCTCGACGCCGATGATGGCGGTGATTCAGGGAATGTGCGCTCGCATCGCAATGGTCAGCGGCGAAGGCCTTGCCGCCGTGATGCGAAAGCGGCTTCCGCGGCTGCTCTCGTACTCGCTCGCCGCGCTGGTCATCGTAGCGAATACCTTCAACCTGGGCGCCGATTTGGGCGGTATGGCGGATGCCGCGCACCTAGTGGCGCCGTTGCCGGCCGACGCCTGGGTCTTCTTCTTCGGGGTTGGCCTGATCGCGGCACAGACCTGGTTATCGTATCCGACGATCGCACGCATCTTCAAATGGCTGACGCTTTCGCTCTTTGCCTACGTCGTGACCGCGTTCGTCGTCCATCCCTCGTGGACAGAGGTTTTTCGGCATTTCCTCGTCCCACACGTTGAGTGGAACGCGCGCTATTTGTCGACGATCGTCGGCGTGCTGGGCACGACGATCACGCCCTATCTCTTCTTTTGGCAAGCCTCGCTGATGGTCGAAGAAGAGAAGGAATCGGGCAATAAGACACTGGCTTCCCGGCGCGGAACCGACGACGCCTCCGTTCGCAACATGCACACCGACGTCAACAGCGGCATGATCTTTTCCAATCTGGTCGCATTTTTTATCATCGTAACGACGGCAGCCACCCTCAACGCTCACGGGAAGCACGAGATTGCGACCGCCGCGGAGGCAGCGCAAGCGCTGACCCCGCTCGCCGGAAAGTTCGCCGCCCTCCTGTTTACGTTGGGCATGGTCGGCACGGGTATTCTCGCCGTGCCGGTCCTCGCGGGCTCCTCGGCCTACGTCGCGGCGCAGACGTTCGGCTTTCGCGAAGGCCTCAATGAGACGCCGCACCGAGCCCCCCGCTTCTACGCCATTCTCACCGCCGGAGTGATTATCGGCATCGCCATGAACCTTCTGCACATCGATGCGATCAGGGCGCTCTTTTGGTCGGCCGTGCTCAATGGCGTCGCGGCCGTGCCGCTCATCGCGGTGATCGTCTGGTTTGCCTCGAGTTCGACGATCATGGGGAAATGGCGCAGCTCGATCCTGGCGCGGGCATGGGGGTGGGCGACCGTCGCGCTGATGGGCGCGACCACGGTTGGCATGTTTTACTTTATGGCTAAAGGGACGTAGCCCG
>DATAQH010000322.1:0-9382 GCA_036264815.1 Candidatus Cybelea sp. | reverse complement strand
GCTCTGGGGCTTCCTCAGCGGCGCCTACGAGGCCGCATAGCCCAACTCTTCCGCCGAAATACGCCGCACGGCCATCCAGTCGCGATCCATCCAAGAAATCGGCGAGGCGTTGGCGTTGTCGACGCTGTGAATCGTCGCGCCGATGACGATTAGATCGGCCGGCGTGTTCTGGGCAGCGGCTCGCGCGGCCGAGAACCAAGGCGCGCCCAGGAGCGCGAGCAGCCAACGAAGGAACCGAGGCCTCTGCACGAATTACTCGTTGCTTCCTTTCCCGGAAATACCTATACCGGCCGCAGCCGCCTGAAGATGAAGGAGTTTTGTACCGTGAATCAATCCGGATCGGGCGATCGATTTCGCGTAGATCGCGCCGCGTTTCTCACCGGAACCCTTGCCGCGATCGGCGCGGGGCTCTGCGACACGGCGGCCCTCGCCCAACCGCCATCCACCTCGAGCGTGCCGGCGAAGCAGTTGCTCGCGCGCTTGATGGCCGGAAATGAGCATTTCGTGAACAATGACTTCCCGCCGCTGACCAAGATTGCCGAAAAACGCGAACTGCTGGTCGAAGACCAGGCGCCGTTTGCCTCGATCCTCACCTGCGCGGACTCGCGCGTCGTGCCGAACTTTGTTTTCGTCCAAGGACTCGGCGATCTGTTCGTGGCCCGTGTTGCGGGCAACTTTCCCGACGATCTCGTCACTGGGTCGCTCGAGTACGCACAGGAGCACCTTGGAACCCACTTGATCATGGTGCTCGGCCATCAAAACTGCGGTGCGATCAAGGCCGTCTACTCGGCAACCGAGAGCAATGCGGCCCTCCCGCCGCACCTAGCGACAATTCAGCGGCTTATCGCGCCCGGTATCGCCGACGTCGTCAAGCGCAAGGGCAGCATCGACGACGCAATCTCCGCCAACGTAAGCGCCGCCGTCGCCAGACTCAAGAATAGCTCGCCGGTCATATCTAAGGGCGTCGCCGGCGGCGGGGTGCTCGTCGTCGGCGGCGTGTATCGTCTCGGCACCGGTGAGGTAAAGCTGGTCTCCTGACATTGAAACCGCTCGATCTAACGGTTCGGCCTCCGCGCAGCTGTCACGCGGAGCTCGATGGACTGATGCTGCTGCCGCGGACCATCGACAAGCTCCGCGCGATGCTGCCCGGAGGCAACCCTGGGCTTTATTTCATCAACGCAGAGATCATGGGGCTTTCGGGATACTTGCTCGGCCGGCTCGGCGTTACCGAGGACGAACTGCGCGATGTGGTGCGCGACTGCGCAGCCGAAGAGGACGTTGCGCGCTGGCTGCGCGGCCGGACCGACGTCACCGCCTATTCTGCTATTAATCAGACGCTGCGACGCATCAGGCCGAAGCACGCGCAAGACGAGGAGTATTTTCGCAGGCAGTACTCCGAGACGCTCGCGCAGCATCCGGAGCTGGAGTTCATCGTCGACATCGTCGAGGCGGACGATCGGCGGCTCTTTTCGCCGTGAGGCCGGCCCTTCGCGCGAAGAGGCGCTGCAAAACGACGGCCTCATTGTGCTCGCGGTCTTTCGCGCCGAAGAGCAGCGTGATCGTCTTGGCGCGCTTAGCCGATGCGAGCAAGGCGTCGATGGTATCACCGGCTTTCGATTTTGCCAGCTCCGCCCGGTAGCGCTTGGCGAACTCCGCCCATCGAGCAGGATCGTGCCCAAACCACTTGCGCAGGTCCGTGCTCGGCGCCAGATCCTTCGCCCAGGCATCCAGGCGCAGGCGTTCTTTACTGACGCCGCGCGGCCACAGACGGTCGACGAGAACGCGGAATCCGTCCGCCCGGGCCGGCTCGTCGTACGTGCGTTTGAGGTGGATTTCGATCATTGCTTCACTGGGTGGGCCGGCCTCCCGGCGGGTACGTTACTTCGCATGAGAGCTACTTGGAAACCGCACGAAAAGCATGGCCGGCTCACGATGCGCAGCGACCTGCCGGCGAGCGTCTTCGCATTCCCCAAACAGCGCAAAGAGCCGATGACCGACGCGCGGCATGTCCGCAACGCGGTCGCGCGCTTCGACCAGGTCACCGATGCCTCCCCAGAAGACCGCGAGCTCGCGTTTGCCAATATCAAAAAAGCGGCGAGGCACTACGAGGTCGACCTTGGCGAAGGCTCGTGGAAGGAACTCGGCGTTCATCCTCAAGCCAACCGGGCAGCGAGCGCGCGTAAGGGATCGGTAACCCGCAAGCGCACGGGCAGCACCAAGAAGGCTGCGAAGAAGGCGGTGGCGACAAAGCGGCGCACCGGAACGCTGCGCAAGGCCGCGCGTAAGGCGGCGGCCACGCGAAAGAAACGAAAATCGGGCTGAGAAGGCCCCTACGAAAAAGCGTGCTCGTCATCGGCCTCGATAACGTCGAGAATCTTCGATAGGTCAGGCCGCCCCGCCATCACTGGATGACGGCTTCGAACCAGAGCTTGATTTTCGGGTGACATCCGCTCGACGACGAAGCTCTCGAGTTTTTCGTTGAGCGCCGCGGCCGCGCTTAGATCGACGTGCGCCGCCAGCCACTGCACGATTGCCGTCTCGTCGGGCGCGCCGGCAACGACCGCTCTGAGCTCGTCCATGTCGAGCACGAGACGGCGAATCACCCAAGCGCTAAACCCGGTGTCGTGATTGAGGTAGGCGCCAAGGCTTCCGCCAGGAAGTTCGGCGCGCAGCTTGTCTACCGTGCGCGCGAGAAAGTAAAAGCCGAGCAGCTTCTCGCGCACCCCTCGCGGCGGCACTTTTCGCAGATCGAGCGGCGTCATCGGGGCCGTTCTCCTTTGACAAACTGCGTTCTCGCCGGAGCCTGCTTCGCGCGAAGCCCCGGCGCGCCGATAAGAGAAACGCTAGGATTCTAGAGTGACTAGAGCGGGGGCGCCTGGCCCTGCGGCGGCATCTGACCTTGCGGCGCCATAGCTCCGGCCTGTTTTGCGGCTTTTTTTTGCTTCTGCTTCGGACAGCCTTTTTGTTTGCATTTGCCCTTCTTCGCTTGCGGTTTGGGCTGGCCCGACATCGCCGGCTGGCCTGGCGGCGGGGCGTTTTGAGCGATAGCTGCGCTCGTTCCCATAAATGAGGCGATGAGTACGAAAACGAGGATGCGCGAAACGTTCAACATGAAGTGAGCCCTCCTTGGGTCATCATTCTAGCAAACTTCCGCGGTATGCGGCCATCTAGCGAAAGGGATTGCCATGAACAATCAGGCTACGGCTTACTCGCTTGCCACGCACCGCCAGTCCCGCATTTACGCGGCGCTCGCCGTGCTCGCGCTGCCGGTAATTTTGGCGATTTTACCGGGACGCTATCAGCTGGTGCCGCTTTGGGTACCGTTCGTAGCTGCCGCCGTGCTCGCTATCCCGATGGTCGCGGCCGGGATGGCACCCGGGAGCCTCTTTTGGCGCCGCGCCGAACGCACGACGGCAGCGGTCATCTTGCCCGTGGGCGCGTTGATGGAGTTCGTGCTCCTAGCGCTTCTGCTGCGCGACATGGCGAGGGCGCATTCGGGAATCAGCGGCCTGACGCTGCTGACGACCTCGATCGCGATCTGGACGCAAAACATATTGATCTTCGCGCTGGCCTATTGGCAGATCGACCGCGGCGGCCCGGCGGGACGGGTCTCCGGGTGGCAAGGACGCACTGATTTTAGCTTTCCGCGCGGCGATCCCGAGGATAACGTTCCCGCCGACTGGCTCCCCGTTTTCGCCGACTACCTTTCGCTCGCGTTTAACACCTCGGCCGCGTTCAGCCCGACGGACGTGCTTCCGCTGCGCCCGCGTGCCAAGATGATGATGATGCTGCAGAGCATCATTTCGCTGATTACGGTGATCGCCGTCGGCGCGCGCGCCATCAACATCCTCGGCAGCTAAAGCCCGGCTGCCCGCAATCCCGCTTGCTCCAGAGCGTGCGCGGCTGTAAAGTATTGCGTACCGCACACCGTCCGTTAAAGAGGTCTCCGATGTCAGCCGACCGCCCCGACGCCTCCGCTACGCCGAACGTTCTGCCGCGTCCGGACTTCCATTTTCCCGGTGAGATCGGCCGCACGTATCTCGAATCCGACCCGGCGAGGTTTCCCCAACCGGTGGCGGCCCCCAGCGGAGCGCCGAATATATTGCTCGTTCTGGTCGACGACTGCGGCTTCGGCCAGTACGGCACGTTCGGCGGCGGAATTCCCTCCCCGACGATGGACAAATTGGCGGCGGAAGGCCTGCGGTACAATCGTTTTCACACGACGGCTCTCTGCAGTCCGACGCGTGCTGCATTGATTACCGGACGCAATCACCACTCGGCGGCATTCGCCGGCATCACCGAACTCGCCACGGGCTACGACGGTTACACGTGTATTTTGCCGCGCAGCTGCGGTACCATCGGCGAGGTGCTCCGCCAGAACGGCTATATGACGGCGTGGATCGGCAAGAATCATAACACGCCGACCTGGGAGACGAGCGCGGCGGGTCCGTTCGACCGCTGGGCCAACGGACTCGGGTTCGACTATTTCTACGGATTCAACGCAGGCGACATGAATCACTGGAACCCGATTCTCTTTCAGAATCGCGATCTGGTTCCGGCGTCGAGCGATCCGAACTACTATCTCACGACGGATCTCGCCGACAAGGCGATTGCGTGGGTGCGGCAAGCGACGAGCATCTCGCCGTCACATCCGTTCTTCCTGTACGTCGCCACCGGTGCAACGCACGCGCCGCATCAAGTTCCTAAGGAATGGATCGACCGGTTCAAGGGGCAGTTCGACGGCGGCTGGGACGCGTACCGCGAAGCGACGCTCGAACGTCAGAAAAGGCTCGGCGTCGTACCGCCGGATACGAAGCTCACGACTCGCTCGAAGGGCCTTCCGGCCTGGGATTCGCTGGGCGACGATGAAAAGCGTCTCTACGCGCGCATGATGGAAGTATTTGCGGGCTACGCGGCGCAGTGCGACTACGAGCTGGGGCGCGTCGTCGACGCCGTCAAAGCGCTTCCGGGTTCCGAGAATACCCTGATCGTGTACATTGCCGGCGATAACGGCGCGAGCGCCGAAGGCGGCCTCGAAGGCTCGCTCTGCGAAAACCTGTACTTCAATGGTTTCTCCGAGAAGTGGCAAGACAACATCAAAGCCATTGACGAGCTCGGCGGCCCCAAGCACTTCAACCATTTCCCTTCCGCCTGGGCGCACGCGATGAACGCGCCTTTTCAATGGACGAAGCAAGTGGCGAGCCACTTTGGCGGTACGCGCAACCCGATGATCGTCTCGTGGCCGGCCCGCATCAAGGATCCCGGCGGCCTGCGGACGCAGTTCGTTCACACGATCGATCTCGTGCCGACCCTCTACGAGCTCTGCGGCATTACCGCGCCGCGCGAACTCAACGGCGTCGCGCAGAAGCCGATCGAGGGAATCAGCTTTGCCTCCACGCTCGACGACCCCAGCGTTCCGAGCATGCGCAAGACGCAGTACTTTGAACTGGGATGTAACCGCGGGCTGTATCATGACGGCTGGATGGCATCGAGTCCGTCCTTCGTCCCGTGGGATCCCAATCGCGGGCAATGGGATCCCGACAAGGCGCCGTGGGAACTCTACAACGTCGAAAAAGACTTTTCGCAAGCCGACGATCTCGCCGCCCAGTATCCTGAAAAGCTGCGCCAGCTCCAGGATCTCTGGTGGGTCGAGGCGTCAAAGTACAACGTCTTGCCGCTCGATTGGCGCGCGGTCATCCGCATGAACGCCGAAGCGATGGGCCGGCCGAGTTTGACCGCCGGCCGCACGAAGATGACCTACTATCCTGGGACCATCGGTCTACCGGATGCCGCCTCGCCGCCGATGACCAACAAGTCGTGGACGATTACCGCCGAGATCGAGCTGCAAAGCGGCAGCGAGAGCGGGATGATCGTCACCCACGGCGGCCTCGAGGGCGGCTACGCTCTCTACCTGCGCGAGGGCAAACCAACCTTTGTCTACAATTTCCTCAGCATCGATCGGCCGACGTTCGCAGCAGCGCAGCCGCTGCCCAAAGGGAAGACGACGTTGACCGTCGACTTCGGCTACGACGGGGGAGGCATGGGGAAGGGCGGCACGATTACGATGAGCGCGAGCGGCGTGACGATTGCGCAGGGCAGACTGGAACGAACGATTCCAATTCAGTTCTCGCTCGGTGAAGGCCTAGACGTCGGCATGGATATCGGCTCTCCCGTCGACTTCACCTACGAGTTGCCGTTCGTATTTCAAGGGAAGATCGAAAAGGTGGAGATCGACCTCAAGAGCGAGGGTAATACATGAGAGAGACCGCGGCCGTGGACGACATGGTGCGCATCGAAGGCGGTGAGTTCGCGATGGGCTCCAACGACTTCTATCCCGAAGAGCGGCCCGTGCGGCGCGCGCAAGCCGGCGCCTTTTGCATCGACCGTCACCCGGTAACAAACGCGCAGTTCTCGCGTTTCGTCGACGAGACCGGCTACGTCACGCTCGCCGAGCGGCCGATCGATCCGGCGCAATATCCTGGCGCGATTCCCGAAATGTGCGTTCCGGGATCGCTCGTCTTCCGGCCGACGCGCGGACCGGTCGATCTGCGGGACTGGTCGCAGTGGTGGGCCTGGACGCCGGGCGCCTCGTGGCGCCATCCGCTCGGTCCCGATTCGGCAATCGACGATGCTGCGTCGCACCCGGTGGTGCACGTCGCGTTCGACGACGTTGAGGCCTACGCAGCGTGGGCCGGGAAGTCGCTGCCGACCGAGGCGGAGTGGGAATTTGCCGCGCGCGGCGGTCTAGACGGTGCCGACTACACGTGGGGCGACGAAATGATCCCCGGCGGCAAGTACATGGCAAACACGTGGCAAGGCGAGTTTCCCTGGCAAGCGCTCAACCTCGACGGCTTCAACCGCACCTCTCCCGTCGGCAGCTTTCCCGCCAATGGCTACGGCCTCTTCGACATGGCGGGAAACGTATGGGAGTGGACGACCGATTGGTATTCGACCCAGCCCGGCAGCATCGAATCCAAACCGTGCTGCGGCGGCGCACACGCGCGTCTTGCGAATGTCGGTGAAAGCTACGATCCCAATCAGCCGAATATCCGCATTCCGCGCAAGGTGCTCAAAGGCGGCTCGCACCTCTGCGCACCGAACTACTGTCTTCGCTTCCGTCCCGCGGCACGATCGCCGCAGATGATCGATACGTCGATGAGCCATCTGGGCTTTCGCTGTATCCTTCGCGACGAGTAGGGAGCCTCGCTAAGGAAACGCCTTCGCCATTCCAGCCGCAACCTCGTCCGGCGTCATTACCGGGGTCAGTTCGATGCTCGCGCCGAGCTCGTTGAAAAATGGTTCGCAAATCGATGGAATGTCGCTGGCGTCCTTGAGATCAAAGACGAGAAAGCCACCGCGATCGCCGCCGACGGCGGTAAAGTACGCGGCCTCGGGTTTCCAGCGCTCGAGCGTCTCTCCGATTACCTTTGAAAGCCGGCCGTCGGCGACCGCTGCGTTCCCCGCGTCGACCGGAATCTGGATTGTCATCATCGTACGCATGTGGAAGACTCCCTAGACTTGTTAGCAAGCAAATGGTAGGCCGCACGTTCCGGGAGGAGGAACAGATTCCTTGGCTGCGGCGGCGCGCCCCGCGGCTACTGCGAGAGCGCCTCCGGCAGGCTTCCATTACCGGTGAGGCCGGCGGGCGAACGCACGACACCGCGCTCCATATCGAGCCACGCTTGTGCGAGAATCGAGTGAAGTGTGTAGATCGAGTGCGTTCCATCGGGCTGCGAATAGAACGTTACGGGCAGGCCCGAATCGCGAAGAAAGACCGCGGTGTCGATTGCGAAGTTCGTCTGGACAATCGGATCCTGCGCACCGGTCAGCACGTAGAACCTGGTCCGAGACAGGCTCGAAAGCACCCGCGCCGCGCGTGAGTTCAGCAGCGATCCGGCGATCGACATCACTGCGGACCAATCGCTGGGATGCATCGGCGCGATCTTGAAGACCGAAAATCCGCCCATCGAATAGCCGGCGAGGTACCGCCGGCGGACATCGATGTTGAAAGCACTGCTCGCCGCGTCGAACGCGTCGTAGACGTCGCTCTCCGAACCGTTGTAGTCGTAATAGCCTCGGGCGTACGGTGCCACGACGATCGTACCAGTTTGCTCCGCAAGATCGGCGATGTACTGCGGCGAGAGCAGGTGCGACTCAGCCTGAAGCCGGCCGTGCAGGAAAATCAGTAGCGGCGCGGGGCGCGAAGGCGAGTACGAGCGCGGCACGTAGACGGCGACCGGCTGCATCGTCGCATCTTTGGAGGAGCGCACGAAGCTCTCGCCGAGACCGCGCACCGAAGCCATCGGCTGGTACGCGCTATCGAGCAGCTGGGTGGCAAGGCTCGAGTCAAGCCGTACAAAGTTTTGCCTCAACTCCTCCCAAGATGCAGCGCTCACGCCGGACGGCGCCGCCGAATCGAACATCGACGCGTCGTCGAGCAGACGCTGATAGTAGTCCATCGCGCAGTCGCGGCCGGTCGCCGCCGCGATCCGCGCCGCTTGCGCGTAGTATCGCGCGGCTAGCGCGTCGAGCTGACGCGCGGGGCCCGCCGGCTGCGTGCCGAGCAGCACGACGCACGCCGCGCCCGCCGCAAACGTGCGAAGGATCATGTCGTGGAGTTTAACGTGCCGGCACGGGCTCGGGTGACAGGCGAGCGTCTTCGAGCCCGCTCCAAAAGCCGGCCACCGCGGCGAGCATCGCTTCTCCAGCGGCCAGAAAGCGCTCGGATGAAAACGTCGGCTTGGCAAACGCTTCGCGCAGCTCGTCGTCGGTGTGGGCGGCGTGATTTTCCTCGAGCGCATCGTGCCAGGTCCAAAAACCCAGCGGCAACTCTGGAATTCGGGTCTGCTTCACGACCCGAAGCCCGGCGATCAGCTGCTTCCAAAAACCCGCGGCCGCCCAGTGCTCGATCGCGTAGGAAGCGCCGGCCGCGGTCGACTCATCCTCGGAGCTATACCACGCCATTAATGCCTCGCAGAACGCAAGCGTTGAAGCTCGTCCGCAGCGGCGTTTCCCGATCTCCTTCCATTGCAGGCCGAGCGCCTGCGCAAAGTGGGCGAGCCACTCGAAGTGTCCGGCGTCGAAGCGGAACGTCCCGCCTTCAATGCTGCCCGACGTCGTAAAGACAACGCCGAGCTCGTTCATCAAGATCTCCTTACCGGCGCGGTAGCTGTGCAGGTCGACCGCGTTAATGCACTTTCGCAGCTGCGCCTCGATGAAGAGATGGCTGAAGACGGAAAACTGCACCGTGAAGTCGCGCAGCTCGTCGCGGGTAGCCTCGCCGCGCGAGAACCAGCTCGTATAGGCGTTGCCCGCGACGATTGGATGACGATCGATCGTAACGGCGACGGCACGTTCGAACTCTTCAAGTGCCATCGTGGGC
>DATAQH010000257.1:0-3227 GCA_036264815.1 Candidatus Cybelea sp. | reverse complement strand
CCGCTCGCCGAGGCGGGGCGTCGATGCGTAGAATTACTACTTTTTGGGGCGTCGGACGATGGTGCGGCGCACCCAAGGCTGAACAACCATCACGACGTCAGCGGATGGTACGTTGACGCTTTAGGCACGACCCACGGCTTCGTGGGTGCAGCCAAGGCACGTTAGGAGCGATGACTATGCGGAGTTTTGTTGCGGTCGCCGGCTGTGCGGCGCTGCTCATCGGGTGCGCCGGCGGCGTGGCATCCTCGCCACAGGCGCCGCCGGCCCACGCTGCCCGCCCGGCGAGTTCAGGGGGCAATATCTACTGGGGCAAAGGTAAACTCAAGCTGCAGTATCCGCCGCACGGCAAGAAAGAGGACGTACTGCACTTTTGGGGACCGGACGGGTATTTTACCGAGGCGCTATATTGCGAACACGGTTCGCAAGTTGCAATCACGCACGGCAAAATCAAAGGCGACCCGTCGGGTTATCAATACGTGACGTATACGTTCCACGCGAAGAGTGCGGGTCCCGACTCGTGCTCGTTCGATGCAGTGCTCAACAACACCGGAAGCCCGCCGATTGCGGTTCTTCGTTTGGTTATCGGGTCGTGATGCGCTAAGCGGACCACCCGGACCAGCGCGCGATTTCGACGGCGTAATCGTCCCACGTCATCGCGTTCGTGTCGACTAAGATGAACGGGAGACCGGAACGCTCGACGGCCTCGAGGCGCCGTCGCTGCGCGGCGTACAGCACGCTCAGCGACCCCTTTTCCGAACCGTAGCGCGCGATGAGCGATTGCCAATCTCTCGCGCCGTACTCTTTGCGATTGAGGGAGCGACAGAGGAGCTGATCCTGCGGTATCGTGAGCACCGCGGTTTTGCATCCCAATGCCGCGCAACGCTCGTTGATCGTTTGGTACCACGCCGGATCGCTGCCGACGGCAATCGGCGAGAAATGGAAACGCTCCAACAAGTAGTCTTGGCCGGGGTGCTGCTCGATCTCGGTGAGAATGGCTTCGTAGCGCCGAAGCGCTCGCCGAGCTGCCTCGCGCGGATCGTCCCAGAACTGCGTTAGAAAGTCGTCGAAGGTGCGATGCTCGTCGTACAGTTTAAACGACGCGCACGATTGCAGAGCCCGCACCGTCGAGCTTTTACCGGAACCGGTGACGCCTTCCACAATGAGGACCGCCATTCAACGGTCCAGCGCGTTACGGACGATGCTCGTGACACTGCTCAATACGGCACCGCGCTGCGGTAGACGATATTAACGATCAAACATGAGGCCGTTCGCCGCAGCGAGAGACTCGTGATGTTATTTTGTTGGTTGACGGACACGACCCACGTCAATGTTTCCTTGGGAAACCGCACGCGAAAGTAAGTTGAGGTTTCGTTTGCGGTGATGCGTTGCTCGAACGGAACCATTGACTGCACCGGGCCGAGCGCGATCACCACGCCCGAAGCACGCGCGAAGAAGGCGGGGGTGTTGCCGGTTTGGAGTTCCGGAATGAGTTGCGTGCGGTCGAAGGTGCCTTGCGCGACGGCATTGAGGATGCTCGCGGCACGATCTGCCGTTACCTGATCGATCTGAATCGGTTGCGGCTCGGGCAACACCGGAGGGGTGCGCAGCCAGCAGGGGCCATTCGCGGCCGCTGCGGCTGCGGCGGTTGCGCGGACGGGATGCCAGGCGACGAGCGCGGCAAGCGCCATCGCAAGAACGAGGAAGCGTCGCACGACCTCATTCTACCAGATGGGCCGAAACGGGGTTCTCGCCACGTAGCCACGAGACGAGCACTAGCACGATAACGTTGGCGCCGAGTCCGATGAGGCCGGCATTGATGCCCCACGGATTGATGCTCATGGCGGCGAGTGGAATAGCGACGAGCAGACCGGTGACGATGCCCGCGCCGACACCGAGCGCGGTGCTTCTTCGCCACAGGAAGGTGGCGAAGACGCCGGGCGCGCACTGTGTGACGCCGTTGTAGTAGAGCAGCAAGAGTTCGACGACCGTGCGTTGCGCGAGCAGCCAGACCGCGAGCGCTAAGACGGCAACGACGAGCACCAAGATGCGCGTGATGCGCGTTTGCGATGCCGGGGTGCGGCCGAGATTGAAGACGTCGCCCGCGATATTCTTCATCGCGACGCTGGCGGCGGCAAGCAGTAATGCCGATGCGGGAACGAGTGCGGCGAGCGCGCCGGCTGCAGCAACCAATCCTAGGATCCACGGCGGATAGTAGCGCTGCACGACGAGCAGAAACGACTGATCCACGTCGGTGCCTTTGAGGCCCGGCACGATGAGTATCGCGCAGAAGCCGGCCATGAGCATCAATCCGAGCAATGCCTGATAGATCGGCAGCAGAACTGCGTTGCGTCGCAGCGTATCGCCGCTGCGCGCGCTGTAGACTGCATTCCAGGATTGCGGGCCCATGTAAAAGCCGAGCGCACTTAACGCGATGGTGGATATGAACCAGCTGAGGCCGTGCGGCGCGCTGCCCCAGGGGATGGTGAGCATGTGCGCGTTCTTCTGCGCGAGTTGCGTGAAGAGCGCGCTGGGCGAGCCGAAGAAGCGTTGCGTGATGCCGATGCCGGCGAAGAGCACCGCGCCGAGCACGAAGATATCTTTGACGACGCTGGCCCACGCGGTGCCGCGCAGTCCGGCGCTGAAGACGAAGAGCGCCAGCACGATGAAGCCGATGCAGACCGACGCCGTAGCGTTATAGGAACCGTAGCCGGCGATGCGCAGCAGAATTTGCAAGCCGCTGAGCTGCAGCGCGACATACGGCACGATCATCACGAACTGCAGCACCGCGACGCCGACGCCGAGCGCGCGGCTGTTGTAGCGATGCTCGAAGAAGTCGGGACCGGTGAGAAGATCGTTATCTTTGGCAATGCGCCAGACTGCGGGAGTGAGAAAGTAGCCGATGCAGTAGGCGCACGTGCCGTAGGCGATGGCGTAAAACGCGGGCGCGCCGGCGGCGTATGCGAGGCCCGAGACGCCGAGAAACGTGAAGGTCGTGTAGATTTCTCCGGCGAGGAGCACCCAGAGAAAGAGCGTGCCGAAGGATCTTCCGGCGACGATATATTGCGCCGGATCCATCTTGATGCGCCGCACGCTGTTGAGCGCGAAGGCGATCGTGCCAAACACGACCATGCCGACGATCGGCAGTGCTACGGATGCGCCGCCGTTCACCAGCGTTGTTCCACGCGGCCGAGGAGCCAGAGGAATGCGGGTGCGGCGAGGGACCACGC
>DATAQH010000283.1:0-3607 GCA_036264815.1 Candidatus Cybelea sp. | reverse complement strand
GTAGCCGATCGCGCCGACGAACTGGGTGGCCGGCGACTTCGGCGTTCGCCGATACACGGCAATCCCGCCGGCGCCCGAGCCTCCCGTGAGCTTGATCGTGTCGACGTACTGCGCCTTGATATTTATCTTATACCGATACAGAGCGTAATCGTCGACGATCCAATTCTTGCCGTCGTACGCGATGCCGTCGACGAAGCCCCAGTTCCAGCTCGAGCTCGAGCCGGGCCCGGGGAGGTTCATGCCGATGATGCTCTTGCTCTTTTTCGGGAGATAGGCGAAGTCGCCGTAGTAATAGCCGCTGTAGCCATTACTGCTGGCGGCTAATAAGTCGCCCCGGTCGTCGTAGGCGCACGCCGAGAAATGATCGTCGCGACCGCCGTAATACGTCGGCTTGCCCTTGCCGTGAGCGTAGATCGCGAGGTTGCCGTCCCCTTCGTACGCGGGTCCGCCATTGGCGTACGTCTCGCCGTAGTTTGCGACGGCGAGGTCTCCGGTGGTCAGATCGACCGAACACGCAAGCGGCTGGTATGAATCCTGGATAACCTGGAACGGCTTCGTGCCGCCATGCGCGAACTCACTAATCGTCTTGGCTTGATAGTCGACGATGTAAACCTCGCCGGAGTTCCCGGTGCACGCGCCGGCGGGCTGCTCGAAGTTCGTGAGCACGCTCACCAAGGTGTGCTGCCAGTATTCGTACACGTTCACGATGCCGTTGCGATTGGAAACGTAGAGCAGCCACTGCCGCGCGAAATGCTGGGCCATGGAGGAACCGCCGTGGCTCCTCGCGATCTGGCTCCCGTCCGGCGCGCCGTTTTGCGCGGGCAGAGTTCCTGCGCCGCCACATCCCGCCAATGCCGCCGCAAGCACCAGAGCGTAACTACGCAAACGGACGCTTCCTACTCTCATGTACCGCTCCTTCACCGCCGAGCCAACCCCATCGCTTCGGGATCGGCCGGCCTGATTTACGTTCGACGAGTTGCGCGCAGCGTACCTTGCCGGCTTCACCGCCGGGTTAAAGCTCCTACGCTTCGGCGAAGCCCGGGATCGTGAGCGCAACGCCGGTGCTCGAACCGTCGACGAGATCGAGTACCGCCTGCGCGACCTCTTCTACAGTCGCGATGCGCCCTTCGGGATTGCTCTGCGCGAGGAGCGCGCGCGTTTCGTCCTCGCTTCGTCCGGTCTTGGCGACGATATTTGCAATCGCGCCGTGCAGGATCGCCGTCTCGGTGTAGCCGGGGCAGATCGCATTGACCGTAACACCGCTGCCGGCCGCCTCGGCGGCGAGCGCGCGCGTTAGGCCGATGACGCCATGCTTGCTCGCGCAGTACGCGGCGATGTACGGCGCTCCCGCCAATCCGGCCGTGCTGGCGATGTTGACGATCCGCCCCCAGCCGGCCGCGGCCATCTCCGCAAAGACTTCGCGCGTGCAAAGGAACGTGCCGGTAAGGTTTGTCGAAAGGATGCGTTCCCACATCGCCGTCGTCGTGCGCGAGAGCGTCGCCGTCTCGGCAACGCCGGCGTTGTTGACGAGGATCGCGACCTCGCCGTTGGCCTCGCGGCACTGCGCGAAGGCGCGGCGCACGTCGTCTTCGTTTGCAACATCGGCGCGCGCGTGAAAGAACGGCGCCCCGTCTACCGCCGTGCGGCTGATGATGCTGACGCGCGCGCCCGCTTGCGCGAGCCGCGTCGCGGCGGCGAGGCCAATGCCTCGCGAGGCGCCGGTGACGACGGCGTGTCGACCTTCGGCGCTCACGCGGTTTCGCGGGCTCGCGCGATCAAACGTTCGAGCTGCTCCTTACCGGCGACGTACTGCACCGGCCAGGATGCGTCTTCGTAACCCAGCTGCGCCGCGGCGTGCAGCGTCCAGAATGGGTCGGCCAGATGCGGCCGCCCCAGCGCGACGAGATCCGCGCGCGCGCCGGCGACGATCGCGTTGACTTGATCGGTATCGGTGATGTTTCCGACCGCCATCGTTGCGATACCTACCTCGTTGCGAATCTTGTCCGAGTACGGCGTTTGAAACATGCGCCCGTACACGGGAGCGGCATCGGGCGAGGTCTGCCCGGCCGAGACGTCGATGAGATCGGCACCGGCGCCTTTGAAGGCGCGCGCGATCTCGACCGCGGCGTCGCCGTCGATTCCGCCCGCCACCCAATCCGTCGCCGAGATCCGGACCGACATCGGGCGCTCTTTCGGCCAGACGGCGCGCATCGCGCGAAAGACTTCGAGCGGATAGCGCAAGCGGTTCTCCAGCGAGCCGCCGTACTCGTCGGTGCGTTGATTGCGCAGCGGCGTGATGAACGACGAGAGCAGGTAGCCGTGGGCGCAGTGCAGTTCGAGCATATCGAAGCCGGCGTCGAGGCCCATCCGCGCGGCGCGTACGAACGCTTCGCGAATCTCGTCCATCTGCGCGCGGGTCAGTTCCTCGGGCACTTGATTCTTGGGCGCGTAGGGAATCGCCGAGGGCGCCAGCAGCGGCCAGTTTCCGTCGTCGAGCGGCTCGTCGCCGCCCTCCCACATCAGCTTCGTCGAGCCTTTTGGCCCCGAATGCCCCAGCTGTAAACACATCTTCGCACCCGAACGCTCGTGGACGAAATCGACGATGCGTTTCCACGCAGCGACGTGCTCGTCGAGGTACATTCCGGTGCAGCCTGGCGAGATGCGTCCTTCGCGCGTCACGCAGGTCATCTCGGTAAAGACCAAACTGGCGCCGCCGAGCGCGCGCGCGCCCAAGTGGACGAGGTGGAAGTCGTTGGGCGTTCCGTCGACGGCGCTGTACATATCCATCGGCGAGACGACGATGCGGTTGCGCAGCTCCAGTTCGCGTAGACGAAACGGAACGAACAT
Source organism: Candidatus Cybelea sp. (assembly GCA_036264815.1). GTDB lineage: Bacteria > Vulcanimicrobiota > Vulcanimicrobiia > Vulcanimicrobiales > Vulcanimicrobiaceae > Cybelea. The sequence continues at coordinate 760 of DATAQH010000283.1, read as the reverse complement.
CGGGGGAATCGGCGCGCCGCCGAACCAGCGCTCGACCCGTCCGACGTAGGTCGTGTCGCGCAGGCGAAGATTCTCGTGACCGATGCGCTGGCTGCGGGTGAGCAGGCTATAGGCAAACTGTTCGGGCGGCAGCGTCGCGTATCGGGCGACGTTCTCGAACCACTCCGTCGAGTTGCGCGCGGCGTTCTGGAGCTTGAGAAATTCGATCTTTCGCGCCGCCTCGTACTGCGGCAGCGCGCGTGCGAGATCGCCCTCCAGGGTGACGAGCGCTTCGACCAGCCCGATCGCGTCCTCCATCGCGAGCTTCGTACCGGAGCCGACCGAGAAGTGCGCGGTGTGCGCCGCGTCGCCCACGAGCACGACGTTGCCGTCCGTCCAGTGTTCGTTGCTCACGCGCGTAAAGTAGAGCCAGTCGCGCCCGCGCAAGTGCGCGCTGTTGGCCATCAGACGATGCCCGTGCAGATACGGCTCGAAGAGCTGCTCGCAGAACGCAATCGTCTGCTCGGTGCCGGCGCCGTCGAGACCGTGCGCGAGCCAGGTCTCCTCGCGGCACTCGACGATGAAGGTGCTGCAATCGTCGTCGAAGCGATAGGCGTGCACGGTGAACCAGCCGTGCTCCGTGCGCTCGAAGATAAAGGTGAAGGCGTCGAGCGGAAGCGTGGTTCCCAGCCAGACGAAACGGCAGCGCCCCTTCTGCAGAACCGGCTGGAAGGCGCCGGCGTAGGCCTGGCGTACGCGGCTGTTGCCCCCGTCGGCTCCG
>DATAQH010000281.1:0-4876 GCA_036264815.1 Candidatus Cybelea sp. | reverse complement strand
TGGCGGCCCCGAAGAGTGCAGCTAAGGCCATCATCGGCGAGAAACGCGATGTCAGCTGATAGGCGGCGGCTGCGGGGGTGACCAGCAGCGCAGCGACCAGCACGATGCCGACGGCCTGCAGCGAAACGACGATCGTCAGCGCAAGCATCACAAGCAGCGTATACTCGTACGCGGGCGCGGCGATGCCGCTCGCCTGGGCGACCACCGGATCGAACGTCGTGTAGAGCAGGCCGCGGAAGAGTACGGCCACCGCGACCGCGACGATGACGCTCAAGGCGACGATCAGCCAGAGATCCTGCGCCTGCACGGCGAGGATGTCGCCGAACAAAAAGCTCTGCAGGTCCACCGCGTAGCTGCGCTGCTGGCTCATCAGGTAGACGCCGAGCGCGAACATCCCGGTGAAGAGCACGCCGATGGTCGTGTCGAGCGAGATTCTGCCCCGGCGATGCACGAATCCGATGCCGACGGCCGTCAGCACCGCGACGATGCCGGCGCCGATGTAGAAGTTCGCGCCGCGCAGATAGGCGATAACGATGCCGGCGAACGAGGCGTGCGCGATGCCGTCGCCGATGAACGATAGCTTGCGGAGAACGACGTAGGTTCCCATCGTCGAGCACAAGAGCCCGACCGCCAGCGCCGCAACGAAGGCCCGCTGCATGAATGCGTAGTGGAACGGAACGGTCAGCGAGTCGAGGCTCACGAGCGGATCTCCGGATGTGCGGCATGCGCCGCGTGCGGCTCGTGATCGTGCCGCAGGTGGCCGTGGGTATGCGTGTGTTCGCGGATCGCACTGTATGCGCCCGACTCGACGACCTCGCGCGGCGTTCCGAGCGCAAGAACGCGCCGATCGAGCACGAGCAGGCGGTCGAACCAGTCGTCGACGCGGTCGAGATCGTGGGTCGACATCAGGACGGGCAATCCCGCTCCGACGAGTTCGCGCACGATCTTGCGCAGCGCTTCTTCGGTCGCCGCGTCGACGCCGGTCGTCGGCTCGTCGAGCAGGAGCAGTTCGGGCTCCTGTGCGATCGCGCGGGCGACGAACGCGCGCTGCTGCTGCCCACCCGAAAGGTTTGCGATGTGCCGCGCGGCCAGCCTCTCCATGTCGACGACGCGCAGCGCGTGGTGTACCGCCTCCCGATCGTGCGCACCGAACCGCTGCCAAAAGTGCAAGCGCGCAAAGCGGCCCATGGCCACGACGTCCCAAACCGTCGCCGGGAAGGACCAATCCACCGCTTCGACCTGCGGAACGTAGGCAATCGAACCGGCCCGCAGCTTCCTGGGGGCCGATCCCAACACGCTCAGCTCGCCGCTCGAAGCCGTCAGCAGGCCGGCGATCGTCTTTAGCAGCGTCGACTTGCCGGAACCGTTCGGGCCGATAATCCCCAGCGCTTCGCCGTAATGCGCGGTGAACGTGGCGCCGACCAGTGCGGTAAAGTCCTCGTAGCGCACGACGAGATCGCGCGCGACGACGGCTTCACCCTTCATCTGAGCGATTGGACGATGATGTTGGTATCGTAGGTCAGCATCGCGATGTAGTTGGCGACTTGCGGATCGGTGCCGACGGAGTCGTCGTACAGGTTCTCGACGATCTTAATGCTCGCACCTTGCGCCATCGTTTGGAGGATCTTCGGGCTGTACTCCGGCTCGCTGAAGAGAGCGCGCACGTGGTGCTTTTTGGCGAGGTCGATCAATTCGGCAATCTGTTGCGGATTGGGCTCTTGCCCCGGATTGCGCTCGACGAAGCCGAGCGTCGTGAGCCCGAAGCGATCGTTGTAGTATTGCCAGGCGTTGTGATAGACGATCATATACCGCTGCGACGGCGGAATCAGGTTGATTTGCCGCCGGATCTGCGCGATGAGCTCGTCGAGCCGCTGGTTGTAGCGAAACGCATTGAACCGATAGGCGGTGGCGTGTGCGGGGTCCAGCGCAATAAGCGCGTCGCGAATCTTGTCGACGTAGGCTTTGGCGAACACGGGATCCATCCACAGGTGCGGATTGAGATTCTTCACCGGAAGGCCCTGCGCGCAGACCACGACGTGAAGCTTGGAGGCTCCTGCATCGTGCAGGAGACGATCGAGCCAGGTTTCGAGGCCCGCTCCGTTCTCGACGAGCAGCTGCGCGTCGGCGACGCTCGCGACGTCTTGCGGTGCCGGAGCAAACGTCTCGGGCGAGGCCCCGATCGGGACGATGTTGCGCACGCTGACGTACTCGCCGCCGACGCCTTGCACGAACGAGTTGAGCGTTGAAATCGTCGTCGCAACTTTGATCTTTCCGGCGGCGTTTTCGCCGGCGTTCTGCTGCGATGCGCCATGCGCGCACGCAGCGAGTGTGAGTGCGAGCGCAAACGCGCCTAACGGCAGTCGCGGCATGTTCCGAAAAACTCCATGGCATGGCCATCGATCTGAAAGCCGTGCAGCGCGCGGAGCGACTCGGCAAACTGCCCGGTTGCGGCGCAGTCGACGTCCTCGACGCGGCCGCAGGAACGGCAGATCGCGTGGTGATGATGCGGCGCAGGGCCGCAGAGCATGTAGCTCGACTCGCCGTCGGCCTCCGCGCGCTCGGTTACGTCGCCCTTGGTACGCAGGTGGTCGAGCGTTCGATAGACCGTCGAAAGCGAGACCTGCGCGCCCATGCGCCTGAGGCGCTGATGAATCTGCGCTGCCGAGAGAAAGCGCGGCTCACGCGCGAGGATGGAAGCGATCCACTCACGCGGACGCGTGACGTACTCTGCCCGGCTGGCCACGGGCTCTTTCATTTGCGAATAGTTCGCAAAATCCCGCTAATGCGGAGATGCGCTGGCTGAAGGCGTCGGGCTCGGGCAGGTGGCGGCGAGCGCTTTGGCTTTGTCTCGAATCCCATCCCGCCAATACGCAGAGGTATCGGCCCAGACCGGGAGCGTGAGGTTCACGGCCGCCGCCCGCGTCTGGACCCTCGGAATCACGTCTTTGAAGATGGGGGGTACGGTGCCGCCGCCCTCGTTAATGAGGTTGGCCATGTCGAGCCACGCGTCCGCGAGCATAATCGTAGGGAGTGCCGTCGCCGCGGCCGGGCACGAGGTGTTGAGCTTGGCGGCAACGTCGGCCTGGAGCGTCAGCGCCCAGGCGACCGTTGCTGCGAGTTCGGCGAAGAGTGCGGCGCGTACCGAATCGCTGGAGCACATGCTGTCGAGGATCTCGCGCTCCTCCTGCATCGTCGCGAGCACCTCGGCCACGGCACTGTACCGTGCGAGCAGTTGCGCCGGACTCTTCCCGGCCGGGCGGCGATCGTAGTCGCGGATTCGCGCGTAACCCTCATCGACGGTCTGACTGTTGCAGCGACCCGCGGCTGCGGCCGGAAGCGGCAGCCGAGCCGGCAAGCTGCCGAAGGCAACCGCGGCGCACAGGAGTACCAGCAGGCCGAACGCACGCGAGCGCTTCCTCATTGGTTTTGACAGGTGCCCACCCCGGCGCGTACAATCCTCCAGGTCGCTTCGGCGGACCCTTGGGGATGTAGCTCAGCTGGTAGAGCACTTGCTTCGCATGTAAGGGGTCTGGGGTTCGAGTCCCCACATCTCCACCAAGAAACGCGCCGATTTCATTTAGTTTTTCCCAGGAATCGCCGTTGGATTTTCTGGTCGCGAAGCGAGATTTTTGACGACCAATCTCGGGGTCGCTGAAAACACGGTCCAATCGTCTCTGCGGCTTTTCGGCGTGCGCCTTCGAAACATGACCGTAAGGTCGAGGACCATGCGCGTGTCGTCGTGCCTATTTCAGCGCGATGAGTATGGGATCGGCGCCCTCCTCGATGAGGGATGAATTAGATGAGCCATCTGTGGTCAAGTATCCGACGGTCACGGTCAGAGCGCCGATTCAACTCGATAATTGTTGTGGTACTCGCCGATGCTCATCCGAGATGTGACATTCATAGTAGCCTACGGGACAGCGTATCGCATTGGCACTACCCTGAAGGCGGTGCTTCGTTCAAGAGTATCTCCGTTCCGAAAATGTCGTATGGTGTAGCCGTCAGCGTTGCGCCGAGCCGCTGAACGTAAATATTGCCCGGCTAGCGTCGAGCCGAGTCGCCTCCCACCGCCATGGGTGGTTCCCTACCGCGATCTGCGAGTTTACCCATGCTTAATCCCTTAAGGAGCTGGCGACTGGAGGGCGAAATTTCTAATCATCTTGGCGGACGAAGGACTGGGCCAGGGCGCGTCGGACTTTGGAGCTCTGCTGCGGCGCTATCGGATCGAGGCGGGGCTCTCGCAAGAGGCGCTTGCGGAGCGAGCACGGCTCAGCCTCAACAGCATCTCCGCGTTGGAGCGCGGATATCGCCGTTCACCGCGTCGTGAAACCTTAGCCCTGCTGGTCGGCGCGCTGGCACTTAGGCCCGAGCAGCGCAAGACGTTCGAGGCGGCGGCTGCTCGCCCGTGCCTTCCTCGGCGGCGCCGGACCAGAGAAATCACGGTTGGCCCTTGGGCCGCGCCCTCGACCAGCGCGCTTCCACTCGCGCTGACGAAATTCATCGGCCGAGCAGGTGAGCTCGACGAAATCCGGGCGCTGATGCGCGAGCATCGGCTGGTAACGGTCACGGGGGCGGCGGGTATTGGAAAGACTCAGTCTGCGCTGCGGGCCGTAACGGGTCCGGACGCCGACTGCCCCGTCTGCTTCATTGACCTCGCGCCGATAGCCGATTCATCTTTAGTGGTTACGGCGGTGGCAACAGCGCTTGCCGTGCAGGCGGTTCCGTATCGTCCGCTGCTCGAGACTCTGACGGCATACCTGAAGTATAAGAACGAACTGTTGATTTTCGATAACTGCGAACACCTCGTAGCCGAAGTGGCGCCGCTCAGTGAGACGTTGCTGCTCAACTGCCCGAACGTGCAGATCCTTGCCACTAG
>DATAQH010000274.1:0-9470 GCA_036264815.1 Candidatus Cybelea sp. | reverse complement strand
ATTCCGCATCTTTTGGGAATCCCGGAAGGCGCCGCCGCGCAGCAGTGGTTTACGACGTCGAGCGATGATCGGTCTAATCCTGTCGTGATTACGATAAGTCGCTAGGTTAAGGACTACGCCTTCTATGGTTGAGTCCAAGGTTCGGATTAGGGAGGTTCAATACGCGTCTGGCGCGTTTACGGAGCCGGCGGCAAAATGGCGGTCGCCTCGATCTCGACCTTGGCGCCGTCTTCGAGGAGATCGGCGACGACGACGAGCGCCATTGCGGGATAGACGGCGCCGATGATCTCGCGATAGGCGCGCCCGAGCGCGGCGAGGCTCGCGCGATACTCTTCTTTATTCGTGACGTACCAGGTGAGGCGCACGAGGTGCTCGGGCTCGCCGCCGGCCGCGCGCAGCACCGCGACGACGTTGCGCAACGCTTGGCTCGCCTGTTCGGCGAAATCGTCGGAGACGAGCTCGTTGCGCTCGTTCCAGCCGATCTGTCCCGCGATGGCGAGATAGCGGCCTTCGGCTAAAACGCCGTTGGCGTAGCCGCTCGGGCGCGGCCAGTCTTCGGGATCGATCCTTTTGCTCACGGGATGCCTCGCTTGAGAAGAAGTGTGAGTACGGCGCTCACCCCCAGGTTGAGCGCGAGGGAGTAGAGCGCGATGAAACCGGTTAACGTGCCGCCGAACGCGTGCAGCGCGTAGTTCGCGCTAAAGCCGCTCGCATAGGCCATCGCGCAGCTGGCGACGAGGCCGCAGGCCCATCCCGCAAGCAGCGCCTTTGGGTGGAACCAGCGCGTCCACAGTCCGAGCACGAAGGCGGGAAAGATCTGCAGCATCAGCGCGCCGCCCAAGAGCTGGAAGTCGATCGCGTACGGAACGGGGACGAAGAAGATGAAGAGCAGCGCGACGGCGCAGATGACCAGCGTCAGGAGTTTCGCGATGACGGTCTCGACCTGCGAGCGTTGCGGGGAAAATTCGCGAAAGACGTTGCTCGCGAAGAGGTTGGCGGCGCCGATGCTCATGATCGCCGCCGGGACGAGCGCGCCGATCGCGATCGCCGCGTCGGCCACGCCCACGAACCAGTTGGGAAAGAAGCGCGCAAAGAGCTGCGGGACGACGCTGGTCGTGTCTTTCGTCGAGATCCCGGCGGCCAGCGCGCAGTAGCCCAACAGCGCGAGCAGTCCGAGCAGCAGCGAATAGATCGGCAGCAGGGCCGCGTTGCGCCGGATCACCTCGCGGCTGCGTGCGGCGAGCACGCTCGTGATCGAGTGCGGGTAGATAAAGAGTGAGAGCGCCGAGCCGAACGCCATCGTCGCGTACGTGAAGTACTGCGGGGGGCCGAGGAAGATCGACGACGGCTTCGGACGGGCCGCCAAGGCCGCTGCGGAGAGTGAGAATATGTGCCCCCAGCCGCCGAGCCGCGCGGGGATGACGGTGATTGCCGCGATGACGGTCACGTAGATCAGCGTGTCCTTCACGAAGGCGATCATCGCCGGTGCGCGCAGGCCGCTCGTGTACGTGTAGGCGGCCAGCAGAACGAAGGCGATGGTCAGCGCGGGCAGGGCGTGCATCGCTCCCAGCGTGCTGAACTGGCTGAAAACCGCGCGCATGCCAACGAGCTGTAAGGCGATGTAGGGCAGCGCCGCGACCACTCCGGTGAGCGCGATCGCGATCTCGAGTGCGCGGTCGTTGTAGCGGTCGCGCACGAAGTCGGCGGTCGTGACGTAACCTCGCTCTCGCGCGATGCTCCAAAACTTCGAAAGCACGATCAGCGCGATGGGATACGCGACCGTCGCGTAGGGGACGGCGAAGAATCCGAGCGCGCCCACACCGTAGACCAGCGCGGGAACGGCGACGAAGGTGTAGGCGGTGTACAGGTCGCCGCCGAGCAGAAACCAGGAAACGATCGTTCCGAAGCTGCGCCCGCCCAGTGCCCACTGCTCGAGATCGCGCAGGTTTGCGCCGCCCCAGCGCGCCGCGACGAAGCCCAGCGCCGTTACGCCCGTTACCGAGACGCCGAGGATCAGGGCGGCGCTAGACACGCCCGTCTCTGGTCATCAGCACGACGATTCCGAGAAGGCCGGCGGTCACGAGGACCCACGCCAACTGATACCAGTAGAAGAAGGGCATTCCGAAGAGCGTGGGGGTCGCGTGGTTGTAGAGCGGCGGGATGAGCGTCCCGATAAACGGCAAGACCAGCAGCAGATACCAGCCGCGACGGCGCATCGGGCGCCTTTCTGCGTGAAGGTCGAACGTCCCGGCGAAGCAAAGCAAGGCCTGCAAGCTCGCAGATGCGTTCCAATGAGAAAGGGCCAGCCTACATGTCCGTCACCCCTCCAGCAAAAGATACTCCGTTCGGGTTAGAGCCGAACGTTGCGGCGGGACTCGCGTATCTTTTCTGCCTGCTCGGCGGCATCGTTATGCTCGTCGGCGGTGGAACCAACAAGTTTGTGAAGTGGGCCGCAGCTCAATCGATCACGATGTGGGCTCTCTACTTCGTCCTCTGGGTCATTCTGGGGTTCATTCACCTCTGGATTCTCTACCCGATCATCTGGCTTCTCTGGATCGTACTGTGGGTCTGGACCACCGTGACCGGCTTCCAGGGTAAAGAGGTTCGCGTTCCCGGAATCGCCGAGCTCACGTCGAGCATCTTTAAGTCTGCACTCTAGCCGGGTCGCGCGTCCTTCGCGGGCCGCGCATCCGTAGCAGAGGCCGTTCGAAAAAGTAGGTCGTCACCGTCGCGAACGCGATGGTCACCGCAAAGGCAAGTTCGGTATAACGGACTTGCCATTGCGTGTCGTAGTGAGCATCCCCCCGATACGGCGGGATCTGATGCCATATCATCTCCCTGGCGATCATTTGATGGTAGAGGTAAAGATTGTAGGAGATCGTCGCGAGAAAACGCAGCGGCGGATTGTCGAGCAGAATCTGCCACCACTTCGGGCTCAGCAGCGATCCCAGCGCGATTAAAGCGAAGGCGACGCCGAAGAGCGGCCGTCCGTTGATCTGCCAGACGCCGGCCCACTGTGGCGCGAAGCGAAAGTCGAAGACGCTCTCGAGCACCGCCCAGAGCATCGCAAATCCGCCGAGCGCGACGAGTGGCGCGAGTGTACTCCGCAGCGCCGGCCTCGGGCGAGCGCCGATCCCGACATAGAGCTGCGCGCTGAGCATCCCGAAGGCGAAGATATCGAGATAGCCCGGCAGGTTCTCTTCGTACGTGGGGAAGAGCGTCGAGAAGCAGCAGTGCGCCATCCAAACGCGCCACGCCCAGGCGATCGCGATCATCGCGCCGGCCGTAACGTAGGGACGCCGCGCGAAGCACCACCAGATCAACGGGAAGACGCAATAAAACTCGACCTCGACCGCGAGTGTCCAGAGCACCCCGTTGATCGTCCCGAAGCGATCGGTAAACCAGGTGTGCACGAAGAGAAAGTGCGTTACGAGATCGGGCAGCGGCGCTGCTGACGGTTGTACTTGCGCGTAGCCGATCGCGTAAGCGATCCCGATTGAGAGCGCGTACGACGGAACGATTTTCATGAAGCGCCGCCAGGCAAAGTGCGCCCACGAAGGGCGCGGTGCGCCGCTGGACTGCGATCGGACGAACGGATACGCGATAACGAATCCGCTGAGAAAAAAGAAGAGCGTGACGCCGGCGAAGCCGGTCGCCGGCAGAAAGGCGAGCGCCGGCGGCGGGCTGAGCCACGAGAATTCCCAGACGTGATACCAGAGCACCAGCAGAACGGCGAGGCCGCGCAAACCGTCTAAGACGCCGAGCCGCGCCTCTCCGTGAAGGGTCCCGCTTGCGGCCATTGCGCGAGATACGGTTCAAGCGCACTCGGCTCATCCTCAACCTCTGCTCGTGTTATCCTGAGCCTGTCGAAGGACGGTCGAAGGATCGTCGACGGGTTGTCGAAGGATTGAACCAAGGGGTTGACACAAAACCGCGCTTTGTATTAGGGTGGTGGTACAATGATTACGCCGCACCACCACCATCCCGAGCTCATCCGCCTCGCCATGGGGCTCGCGATCGCCGCCTGCGGGGTCGCTGCCTTTCGCTGGCCGCGCTGCTTCGCGGGGATTGCGGGAACCTTTACGTGCTGGAACCAGCTCGACCTTACCGACCGCGAGCGGCTCGACCGGGCGGTGACGGCGCGGGAGCGAGCCGAAGGCGTCAACAGCGCGTACGGGCGCTATTTGGGCGTTGCAGCCATCGCGCTGGCCTCGCTCGAGGCGGTGCCGGGGATCCCCTACGTTCTGCCCTATGCCTTGTTTTGTCTGGCAATCTCGGCGGTAACGCTGCGGGCCTATCTGCAGTTTCATCGCGCGACCGAGCAGCGCGTCGCGCCGCTGGTCCGGCGCTCGCCGCTTACGGCGTTACCGCCGGTGCTGATCGCGTGCATCGTCGCAAGCGTCGTGGTTGCAGCGCTCTTGGCGGCCGATCCGCACGATCGCGTGAGTGCCATTGTCGTCGCAGGATCGACACTAGTTCTTGGATACATCGCCGCGCGAATCGCGGCGGCGCCGGCACTGCTGCTCGGCGACGATCCGCAATACGAGTATGCACTCGACGAGCGGCTTCGCATGGGCCGCGCGCGCAACGTCGCGGCGCTGGCCTGCGCTCCCGTCTTCTTGCTCGCCGCAATCGCCGAGCCGGGCCTTCCCGAGCGTTTCGGCACCTTGGGAACCGTGGCAATGGCGATTGTGGTCGCGGCTTTCGTGGTCTCGCTTGCGGGCAGCATCCTGCCGCTCTTTGGCCGCCTGCGCGTCGCGTGAATCAGTCCTACCTCGTCGTCGATCCCGAGTTGGAGACTCCGCCCTACCAGCAGGTGGCCGCACAGATCCGAGCGGCGATCGAGCGTGGTGAACTTACGCCGGAGTCACCTTTGCCAACTGTCCGCCAGCTTGCCGGCGACTTAGGGCTAGCGCCCAACACCGTGGCGCGCGCCTACGGCGAGCTGCAGTCCGAAGGGTGGCTGGTCGGCGACCGGCGGCGCGGCACCCGGGTCGCCGGCCAGCTCCCTGTCAACCGCCGCGCGCGGCTTCGCAGCCTGCGAGAGGCGACCGAGAAGTTCGTGACCACGCTGCGCCACCGGGGCTTCTCGCCCGACGAGATCGCGGTCGAACTGGCGCGCGCCGGCGGCGCGGGAACGGAAATTTAAGCGCACGCCGCTCGCTCGGCATTTGACGCCCCCAGGGCGCCTTGATATAGTTGAGGCTCGGTCCCACCTGCGGGTGAGGCCGTTTCTGTGTCAGCGTGAGGAGCTTGTAGTTTTTGCCGACCATCAACCAATTGGTGCGCCGCGGGCGTGAGAAGACCGAGCAGAAGGTCAAGACCCGGGCATTTCGCGTCATCTTGACGGGGCCCAAGCCCGGCCATCCCGATCTCCCGACGCGACAATTCGAAGTGACCGGCAATCCGCAGCGCCGCGGCGTCTGCACTCAAGTGAAAACGGTTACTCCCAAGAAGCCGAACTCGGCGCTGCGCAAAGTCGCTCGCGTTCGCTTGACCAACGGGGAAGAGGTGACCGCCTATATCCCCGGGATCGGGCACAATCTGCAAGAGCACTCGGTCGTGCTGGTCCGCGGCGGGCGGGTCAAGGATCTGCCGGGCGTCCGCTATCACATCATTCGCGGCACGCTCGATACGGCCGGGACGGCTAACCGCAAACAAGGGCGCTCGAAGTACGGCGCCAAGCGCGAGAAAAAGAAGTAAAGGATGCCACGCAAAGGACCCGCTCCCAAACGTCAGATTCTTCCGGACGGGAAGTTCAACTCGAAAGTACTGGCGCGCTTCATCAACAAGGTGATGCTGCGCGGCAAGAAGTCGAGGGCCGAGGGCATCACCTATGGTGCGCTCGACATCGTCGCCGAGAAGACCGGCCGCGATCCGATGGAAGTTTTTTCGCAGGCGCTCTCCAACGCGATGCCGCTGGTCGAGGTTCGCCCGCGGCGCGTCGGCGGCGCCACCTACCAAGTGCCGATGGAAGTGCGTCCCGATCGCCGTCAGGCGATGGCGATGCGCTGGCTGATCGGTTTTGCCCGGGCTCGCGGCGGCCGCTCCATGGAGGAGAAGCTGGCGGGCGAGCTGCTCGACGCGTCCAACAACACCGGCGCGACGATCAAAAAGCGTGAAGACACGCACAAGATGGCCGAAGCGAACAAAGCTTTTGCCCATTATCGCTGGTAACATCTCAAACTAAAGAACACCATGGCTGCTAGGGAATATCCGCTCGAACGCACGAGGAATATCGGCATTGCCGCGCACATCGACGCCGGCAAGACGACCTGTACCGAACGTATCCTCTTCTTTACCGGACGCGTGCACAAGATGGGTGAAGTGCACGACGGCGCGGCGACGATGGACTGGATGGTTCAGGAACAGGAACGCGGCATTACGATCACCTCTGCCGCGACCGCCACGACCTGGCGGGATACGCGTATCAACATCATCGACACGCCGGGGCACGTCGACTTCACGGTCGAAGTCGAACGCTCGCTGCGCGTGCTCGACGGCTTGGTCGCGCTCTTCGACTCGGTAGCCGCCGTGCAGCCGCAGTCGGAGACCGTGTGGCGCCAAGCGAACAAGTATAAGGTTCCGCGCATCGTCTTCGTCAACAAGATGGACCGTATCGGCGCCGACTTCTTCAACGTCGTCGAAAAGATTCGCGAGCGCCTGGGCGCCCGCGCGGTGCCGATTCAGGTGCCGATCGGCGCCGAAGACAAGTTCAAGGGCGTCGTCGATCTGTTCACGATGAAGAAAATCGTCTACACCGACGACCTCGGCTCCACGATGGCCCAAGAAGAGGTCGACGGCGAACTGCGCGAGCTCGCCCTGGAATGGCGCCAGCACCTCGTGGAGGCGATCGCCGAACAGGACGACGAGCTGCTCGAAATGTTCTTCGACGGCAAAGAGCTGCCGATCGACCGCATGAAGGCGGCGCTGCACAAGGCCACGATCGAGGGCACGGTGCTGCCGATGCTCTGCGGCTCGGCCTTCAAGAATAAGGGCGTTCAGCCGCTGCTCGACGCCGTCGTCGAATACATGCCCTCGCCGCTGGAAGCCAAGCAGATCGTCGGGCGCGATCCGAAGTCGGGCGACGAGATCACCCGTAAGGCCGACGACTCCGAACCGTTCTGCGCGCTGGCCTTCAAGATCGCGACCGATCCGTACGGCAACCTAACCTATTTCCGCGTCTATTCCGGGGTGCTCAACAAAGGCAGCTACGTGCTCAACTCGCGCTCCGGGCGCAAGGAGCGCATCGGCCGCATCCTGCGGATGCACGCGAACCATCGCGAGGACATCGATTCGATCGGTGCGGGCGACATCGCGGCCGCGGTCGGACTCTCGGATACGCGCACCGGCGACACGCTGTGCGACGAGAAGCAGCCGATCGCGCTCGAGTCGATTACGTTCCCGGAGCCGGTCATCCACAAGGCGATCGAGCCTAAGAGCAAAGCCGATCAGGACAAGCTCGGCTTGGCGCTGACGCGCCTGGCGCAGGAAGATCCGACCTTCCGGATGCGGACCGACGAAGAGACGCAGCAGACCATCATCGCCGGGATGGGCGAGCTGCACCTCGAGATCATCCTCGACCGGCTCCGCCGGGAGTTCAAGGTTGAGGCCAACGTCGGTAAACCGCAGGTTGCCTACAAAGAAGCGATTACGAAGACCGTTGAAAAGGAAGGCCGTTTCGTGCGGCAGTCGGGCGGCAAAGGCCAGTACGGCGACGTCTGGCTGCGCGTCCAGCCCCAGCCGCCGGGAACCGGCTTCGTTTTCGAGTGGAAGATCGTCGGCGGCGCGGTCCCCAAAGAGTACTCGAAGGCGGTTCAGGAAGGCATCCGCGAGTCTGCCCAAAACGGCGTGCTCGCCGGCTTTCCGGTGATGGACTTTAAGGCCGAAGCCTTCGACGGCTCGTTCCACGAGGTCGATTCTTCGGAAATGGCCTTCAAGATCGCGGCCTCGATGGCGTGGAAGGAAGCCAACCGCGCGGCGGGTCCGATCTTACTCGAGCCGATCATGAAGGTCGAAGTGACCACGCCCAAAGAGTACATGGGCGCCATCAACGGCGACCTCAGCCGGCGCCGCGGTGCGATCCATGCGACCGAAGAGGCACCCGGCGGAGCTCAGGTGATCACGGCCCACGTCCCGCTCTCGGAGATGTTCGGGTACGCTACGGATATGCGCTCGGCAACGCAAGGGCGAGCAACCTACACGATGGAGTTCTCCCACTACGAAAAGGCGCCGAAATCCGTCGAAGAAGAGATCGTCGCAAAGGCAGTAGGCAAGAAGCTGGCTCCCGCGTGAGGGCACGATAAGCGAGGGCGGCATACCCGAGCCCACTCCGTTGACATTCGCAGGTTTTGCTTGATAATATTCCGGGGTTGTGGCGCCCCCTGCGATGGGGGCGTTTACCGCGTCAGGCGCAAAAAAGGCAACTGATACGCCTGGATCCGTGTACTAGAGTTTAGCTCCCCGAGGGTGGGGTTCGCGGCGTAGTCCGCGCGGGGCGCCAGCCCCAAAGCGTTACGCACAGCGTAGCGCGTACTGAAAGGAAAGAGATGGCCAAGCAAAAGTTCGAGCGCACCAAGCCGCACGTAAATATCGGAACGACCGGACACGTCGATCACGGAAAGACGACGTTGACGGCGGCGATCATGCATTGCCTATCGACCGAAGGGCTCGCGCAGAAAGTCGGCGTCGATCAGATCGACAACGCTCCCGAAGAGAAGGAGCGCGGCATTACGATTGCCATCTCGCACCAGGAGTACGAGACCGTCAAACGCCACTATGCGCACGTCGATTGCCCTGGACACGCGGACTACATCAAGAACATGATCACCGGCGCCGCTCAGATGGACGGCGCGGTGCTCGTGGTCGCGGCGACCGACGGCCCGATGCCGCAGACGCGCGAGCACATCCTGCTGATGCGGCAGGTCGGCGTTCCGCGGATTGTGGTCTTCCTCAACAAGGTCGACATGGTCGACGACGAAGAGCTGCTGGAACTCGTCGAGATGGAGATTCGCGAGCTGCTCTCGCAGTACGACTTCCCCGGCGACGACACGCCGATCATTCGTGGCTCGGCCCTCAAGGCGCTCAACTCGAGCGGAAAGCGCGGCGACGCGGATGCGGAGCCGATCTTTAAGCTGATGGACACGATCGACGACTACATCCCGCAGCCGGAGCGTCAGGTCGATAAGCCGTTCCTGATGCCGGTCGAAGACGTCTTCACGATTACCGGCCGCGGCACGGTCGGCACGGGCCGCGTCGAGCGCGGTCAGGTAAAGGTCGGCGAAGAGGTCGAGATCGTCGGGCTCAAAGAGGAGACGAAGAAGACGGTCGTGACGGGAATCGAGATGTTCCGCAAGTTGCTCGACTCGGGGATCGCCGGCGACAACATTGGGGTGCTGCTGCGCGGCATCGATCGCAACGAGATCGAGCGCGGGCAGGTGCTCGCCAAGCCCGGTTCGGTGAAACCGCAC
>DATAQH010000232.1:0-13578 GCA_036264815.1 Candidatus Cybelea sp. | reverse complement strand
TTTAGTGAGTGAGTTCGTGGACGCTGTTATCGTTCGTATCGGTGTAGTACAGAACGGTGTTGGAATCGGTCGTTCCCTTGGCAGCGAGGCCAAAGACGCCTTGCGTGGAGCTCGAATCGATCACCTTCGTATCGAGCACCTTCCCGGCCGGCGTCAGCTCGACGAGCGTATTGGCGGTTCCCTGGGTATTGGCCACGATGAGATTACCGTTGGGCAGCAGTGCCGAAGCCATCGGCCCATTCAACGGCGATCCGCTGTAAACGACGCTGCCGCACGTCGTTTTGGGATACCGGCACTTGAACGTTTTCCCGCCGGGCTGGACGATGATCTCGTCCTTGTCGAGGAGGTCGCTGGCATTGTTGAAGGCGACGACCGTGTTGCTGACGCCGTCGACGATGTAGAGGGTATCGCTATCCTGGTCGTACTGAAATCCCGACGGCGCTAGCCAGCCTTGCGAACCCTTGTTCGTCGCGAAGCCCTTGGCGACTTCGGTCGCGACGCCGTTTCCGTAGAAGCCGACGCTGACGCTCACGATCGTTCCCGACGTCGTACCGACATAGACGTAGAGCGGAGAGAAGTTCTGCGACGGATTGGTGATGATGTCCGAGAATGGATCGGCGAAGAGTTTGCCGCCGTAGCTTTTCACCATCGCGCCTTTTTTGCCGAGGTCGACGAGCTCGTCAGTCGTCAGTGCCGCCCCATATACGGTGCCGTCGTGCGGGTGAACCGCCGCACCGTCGCATCCTTTGAGTGCAGCATTTTGGGCAAAGCGCTGAGGCTTGGCGCCTGCCGTCGGATCGAGGTATTCGATGGTCGTTCCGGCGCCGGCGTTCCCCGACGAGTCTTCGAAGTTGCAAACGACGAGCTGGCCCTTGGTTAAAACGCCATGCGGGCTACCGTGTGCGATCGAGAGCGCGCGTGGCGCTTGATCGCCGTTCTTCGCATCGACGGTCGATCCGATGGTAACGTCCTTCGTGAGAATCTTCAGAACAGACTTTTCGTCCGTTAACGGAACGTGCCGCGCGCGGGCCGTCGCCGCCGGCAGCGCCGGACTGACGGCGCCTCCGGTCGACGGAACCTGTGCTCCGCAGGCCGACAGTGCCAACGCTAGCACCGTGGCCGGTATCAATGCTCCACCAAAGCGAAGCTCCATTGTTATTAACCTCCATTGGAAGGATCCCCGAGCGTATTTTACTGTTTTGCGCCTCGGCCTTCTGCGGTATGGTGCTGAATCCTTGCCGCAAATTCCGTCGCAATTGCGCGCACCAACGCGGGGGAGGGGGCCGGGCCTAACCGGCGAAGCCCCACGTGCCTAATCGGAGAAGGTCGAGCTACTTACGTTAACCACGATCGGAGTACAGCGCTATGCGAAGAGTTGGTTCTGCCTTGTGCATCATCATTTTAACCGGCTGCTCGAGCATGCCGGCAACTTCGTCGCTACCGGCGGCGAGCCGAGCGGCAGCCGGGAGAACGACCAGCGGGAACTTCCAGGTTCTACATGCGTTCAGTGCTTCGAAGGACGGCAAGGTTCCAGTTGGCACGTTGCTAGCAGTCAACGGTACGCTGTACGGAACGACGAACTTCGGTGGCGATCCCGATAAGAGCTGCTATCCCGGAATTGGCTGCGGCACCGTTTTCTCACTCACCGGAAAGAGTGACGAGGGGGTCATTTACCGATTCACTGGACCTGCCGCCGGTACGCGGCCGTACGCCGGACTGATCGACGTTAATGGCACCTTTTACGGAACGACTCAAACCGGCGGCAAAAGCAACGAAGGGGTTGTGTACTCTCTCACGCCCTCGGGCTCGGAGCACGTCGTTTTTGCTTTCAAAGACAAAACCGGGAACGACCCGCGCGCGGGCTTGACGAGCGTGAACGGCACGATCTACGGCACGACGTATTACGGCGGCGCGGCGGGAACCGGCAGCGTGTTCACGGTCACGCCTTCCGGCACCGAAAAGGTGCTTCACAGTTTTCAAGCCGGGTCGGGAGACGGTTCGCTGCCGCTTGGCATCCTGCTCTCTTATAACAGTATGCTGTACGGCACAACCTCTTCGGGCGGTACGGGTCGTGCGGGAACCGTCTTCCAGATCAAACCGGACGGTTCGGGTTATAGCGTGCTCTATAACTTCAAAGGTGGAAAAAGCGATGGCGCGTTCCCCTTTGCCGGGTTAACCGAGTTAAATGGAACGCTCTACGGAACGACGCAAGAAGGGGGCGCCCACAATAAGGGAACGGTTTTCGCGATCACGACGTCGGGCTCGGAGAGCTTGCTGCACAGCTTCGGCGCGGGAACGGACGGCTCGGAACCGTTTGCCGGCCTTACGGTCTTGAGCGGCCAGCTCTACGGTGCGACCGCGTACGGCGGCACGACGGGACAGGACATTGGGCCCAACGTGAAGAGAAAGCCCACGAGCGAAGGAACGATTTACACAATAACGCCGTCGGGTTCCGAGCAAGTGGTCCACAATTTCAGCGGTGGTCCCGGCGGTCGAGTACCGTATGCGAACCTTACAGCGCTAAACGGCTCGCTCTACGGTGTGACGATTTGGGGCGGCAACAAGAAGGGTCCCAAGGGCGGCGTTGGGACCATTTTCGAGTACACTCCCTGACGTCTCGTCATTGATAGACCTCGAAAGGGGATCGCCTGCGCGATCCCCTTTCTACTTGTCCGAAGGTGTGTAGGCCGCGCCGTCGATACCGCTGTAGAAGTTCGGATTGGCGACGTCCGACCAGGAATTTGCCGAAACGTTTCCGATGTCTAGCCAGCCGCCCGTGTCGCCAATCGCCATTCTCGAGTCGTTCTTATTGAATCCGCCCGAGACCGGGTCGCCGATTCCAAAGGCGTTGAGCTGCGTGGGGCCGAGCACATTGAACGGCTTTCCGCTCGTCGACAACGGTAGATGATATTGTGCGATCGTAAGGGCCTTTTGGTCGATAACGTCGAGCGTCTTTCCGCCGCCGCTTGCATAGACGCCGCCGAAGAATCCGTACGTTCCGATCGGCTGCACGATGGCGAGTTTCGGCTTTGTCGTGGGATTCGTGACCTCACCTAAGCCAAAGCCATAGATGGTGCCGGAGTAGCCGCTGAACGTGAACCACAGGTTACCCGAGGCATCGACGTCCATGTAGCCGACGCCGCAGATCGGGCTGCAATTGGCGCCGGTCGAAATCAGCCGCGGAGCGGCGGACGAATTCCCTTTCGGCCACCACTCGAAGCCGGCGCCGAGGCCGCTGCTGCAGGTCGGCTTGCACGTCTCCATCGAGTACAGATTGAGCGATGCGAAGACGTTTCCGTGAGCGTCGAGGCCGCTGTCGAAACCGTAACCGCTGAAGGATGCGCAGCCCGAAACGTGAGTCGGGCAAGCGGGGAGGTACTGCTTCTGCAAGGCGCCGGCACCGCTGTATTCCTGCACCGCCCCGTTGGTGCCGCTTAGCGACGTAAGTTCGCAGGCGACCCACACGTCGCGCGCTCGATCCACTTTGAGCGCAAGCGGGTCGTAGCAACCGTTCTGCGAGAGATCGATCGCGGTGACAGTCTTGCGGCCCGTTGAATCCTGACCAAGCAAATAGTTAAAGTTCGTATCCGAAGCCCAGAGTCCGATCTTTGCGCCGGCCACAAACGGCAACGGTGTCCGCGGTCTTTCTGGATGCCGCAACCCCGAGCGCAACGCCGCTTGAGGGATTGGCGCCTCGCGCGTCCCGTCCAGCTGCATCTGCAGCAGCGGGGAGAGTGCCACGCCCCGCTGAGGCATTGGACTCTGCGCCGATGCGCACCCCGCGACGAGCAGCGCTAAGGCTACCGCGAAAAAGCCGCGCACGGCCGGCTCTCCTTTTTCGATTTTTAGTGGCGGGCTGCGGTGTCGATAATTCGCAAGGCCTCTTCCGTCTCGGCCAAGAGCAACGGATTGGCTCGCAATTCGTTGGCTCGTTGCAGCTGCTCGTCGATTTTCTTCCTGGCATCGGAGACGATCTCGCCCCGGGTCGCGCGCGGCGGTTCGGAATAAGAATCAGCCATGAGGGTGCCTTCGACCGGCTTCCTTCCGAACCCGCCGGCGCGCTGAAAAAGGTAAGCCGGCTTGCCGAGGGCTGCTCTTGCTCCCGGGGCGTTCTTCAGCGCGTCTGGTATCGGTAGAAGGCGCCGGCAAACCATGCCGGCTCCTTGCATCGCCTCGACGGGGGTAGGCTTGCCGGCCTCAGGAAGAAGACGAGATGACAAACGAAGAACTCGAAAGGTACGCCAATCAAAAAGTTCGGCTGGTCACCGGCGGCCGAACGCTAACGGGCCAGCTGATTGCGGGCTTCGAAGCGCAGATTCGAGTGCAGGCGCCGTTTGCGATCCTGTGGCACGACGTTAACCCGTCTCTGGG
The DNA here is from genome assembly GCA_036264815.1 of Candidatus Cybelea sp. Classification (GTDB taxonomy): domain Bacteria; phylum Vulcanimicrobiota; class Vulcanimicrobiia; order Vulcanimicrobiales; family Vulcanimicrobiaceae; genus Cybelea. The sequence continues at coordinate 9,207 of DATAQH010000232.1, read as the reverse complement.
AACCAACGAAGAGCGCCTGGCGGCGATACCAAACGCCGAGGAAATCGAATCGATCGAGGCCGTCGACGAGTCGGCGAAGGACGAGATTAAAGACGAAGCGGAGGACGCACAGACGCCAGGGTAAGGGCCGATCGGCTCGGCGTCAGTGGATGGCGACACCCCATGGCTCGCTCAGCGTCGAGATCGTCGGCGTCGTTGGTGCGCCTTTGGCCGTAAACGTCACGAGCGATTCGGGACTGTGGTTGATCACGTAGATCTTTCCGGCGGCGTCGAGCGCTACGCCGAACGGCGCGCTCAATCCGGTCGTGATCGTGGGAGTCGTCGGTTTTCCGCTCGCCGTAAACGTCACGAGCGAGTTGCCGTAGTAGTTGGTGACGTAAATCTTCCCGTTCTTGTCCACCGCGATTCCGCCGGGTCCGCTGAGGCCGGTGATCGTTGGCTTCGTCGCCTTGCCGGCCGCGGTGTATGTGGTCACCATGCCGGTCCCGAAGTTCGCGACGTAGATCTTGCCGCTCTTATCGACGGCGACGCCGCGAGGTCCGTCGATGTTCGAGATCGTCGGCGTCGTCTGCTGCCCGTTTGGTTTGTACGTCGTTACGTTCGACGTGAAGGCGTTCGATACGTAGATCTTGCCTTGGGCGTCGACGGCTACGCCCGTCGGTTCGTTCAGGCCGACGGTGATTGTCGGTTTGATCGGTTTGCCGCTCGAGGTGTACTTTGTAACGGTGTCCGCTTCATAGTTTGGAACGTAGATATTGCCTTTTGCGTCGACCGCGATAATGCCGGGATCGTTGATGCCCTTGGTGATTGTCGGCTTCGTGGCTTTTCCGCTCGACGTATAGGTGACGACGTTATTAGCTGCGGAGTTCGAGATAAAAATCTTTTCGCTGCCGGCGGCGCCTTCAGGGATTTCTGCCAGCATGGTGCGCATTCGAGCACCCGCATCGCTCAGGCTGGGCATCGCCGGCATTGCCGCGGCGTGTCCGTCGCCGCTGCAGCCGGAGAGAGCGGCTATCAGAACCGCGATCGGTGTGAAAAGACTGACACGCCGCATCAAATGCTCCTTAAGCGCCCAACAGTACGGGCGCCAGCTTAGCCTACCTTCTTTAGAGTGACGAGCTATGCGCCTTGGTACGTTGGATGGAATGAATGGGACTTTGGACCTATAACCTCGGGGTTCGAAAGTCGAGGTGCTAACGAGAGCGCGCGCTTACGAGCCCTCGTCGACGTCGTTCAGAATGATTACCTTGGCCGCGCCGAGCCGCTTCCGCTTGGAAGAGTAGTCGACGAAGGTTGCAACGCATTGCCCGCGCCCGTGAGTCCCGGCTTTAACTTTGTAGGTGCCGCGCTTTCCTTTAATGGTGGCGATCAGCCTGGCCGTGCATTCCGAGTCGTGGACGGTAAACTTTCCACCCTTGGGGCCCGTCGTCTTCACGGTAACTTCGGGCGTGCCGCCCGACAGCTTCACCAGACACGGCTTGGCGGAAACGCCCTTCTCGGACGGGCATTTCCCGTCGGCGATCGGAGCGCGCGCAGGTTGCATTAGCGACGCCGCCGGCAGAAGTGCGTTTGATGGCGCCGTTGCCGGGGCGCCGCAGCCGGCGAGAGTTCCGACGGCCGCGAGAGACGCAATTGCTCCGCGTAGGTCTTTCATACGACTCATATTTTTCGCTCCTTACGTTCGGACGGTTGGCGCTGATGCCCGACGTTTGCAAGGCGAAAAAACGGCCCCTGCTTAGCGGAACAGATACCGATAAACAAGGGTTAGGTTTCGCCAGTGAGCCTTAATGCAGCCTTATTGTTTTAGAGGGCGTGTCTCCTTCAGAGTGATAATGCGAAGACGGTTCCGCAACCATCTCGGCCGGGATGCTGGCAATCGGTGTGGTCGCCGCCTTGCTGTGTAGTGCCGTAGAGCGCGCCGCCCACGTCGATTAGGCCACCCGAGGGATCGTTGCCATCGTCCGCGCCGAAGCTAAACAGTACGTTTTCGGTGCCGCTGGTCGTGATACTAAAGACCGTCCCCTTTTTGTTTGCGCCGCCGCCGAACGTCGTGCCATAGAGCTTGCCGCCCACGGCGAGCAGGGGCGCGTCTGGGCCCTCCCCATCGGGACGCCCTTTGAAGCTGTAGAGCACTTGCAGCGCGCCGCTGGTCGTGATACTGAAGACCGTCCCCTTGTTGTTTGCCCCGCCGCTGACCGTCGTGCCGTAGAGCGTGCCTTTTACTTCGATCAAGCTTCCTCTGGGGTTGCCGCCGTCGGGCTCTCCGCTGAAGCTGTAGAGGGGACTTTCTGCGTGCCGCTCGTCGTGATGCTAAAAACGGTCCCTAGATTGTATGCGCCGCCGAAGTTCGTGGTGCCGTAGAGCGTGCCGGCGACGTCGAGGAGGGCTGACCAGGGGTTGTTGCCGTCGGGCTCTCCGCGGAAGCTGTAGAGCACTTTCTCCGTGCCCTTCGTCGTGACGCTAAAGACCGTGCCCTCATTGTCTGCGCCGCCTTCGATCGTCGTGCCGTAGAGCGTGCCTTTTACATCGATCAAGCCCCCAGCCGGCGTGACGCCGTCGGTTCCGGAACCGAATTTATGCAGCACGTTCTCCACGCCGCTCGTCGTGACGCTAAAAACCGTGCCCGCTCTACGCGGGCCGCCCAGCGTCGTCGTGCCGTAGAGGGTGCCGCCCACGTCGATTAAGCTTCCTGTGGGGTTGCTGCCATTGGGGACTCCCGTGAAGCTATACAGTAGTTTCTCAGAGCCGCTCGTCGTGATGCTATAAACGGTGCCCGCTGTGGCGTACGCGTCGCCCCCCACCGTCGTCGTGCCGTAGAGCGTCCCGTCCTCGTCGAGGAGCGGTGCGGCGGGATGAGCGCCATCGTCGCCTCCGACGAAGCTATAGAGGAGCTTGAAGTTCGCGTTGTTGCCGCGTTCCGCGAGTGCGCGGCTTTGCGGCATCGTTGCCGGCGCGCCGTTTGGGGGCTGCGATCCGCTGCAGCCTGCGAGCAATGCGGCGCCCAGGCAGCTACCGATTGTATAAAAACGAAGGCTCCAACGTCTCATTGGATGCTTTGGCTCCTTGCTCACGGTTTGCTGAGTCGCGTACTTCGCCGACGCGCCGGCGGGCCCCACTTTGGAGGTTTTCAAATGCAGCGCCGTCGGTCGTTGTGCTCGCTCACGGCATACTATTTTTCTTGCTCGTTGCCGAGGCCGTTGGGTGTGACCCAGTACACGGTTCCATAGCTTGACGCGCTGCCGCCCATGGTCGTGGTGCCGTAAAGCTTTCCGTTTAACGGAACTGGACCGCCGTACGGATATTCACCTCCGCTGTCGCCCGCGAAGCTGCAGACGACCCTTTCTTTGCCCTTGGTCGTGATCGCAAAGACGGTTCCGTAACCCGTGCCGCCGACGCTCGTGGTTCCATACAGCATGCCGTTCACGTCGGTGAGTCCGCCATCCGTTGGGTTCGCGCCGTCGGGATTGCCGCCGAAATCGTGGAGGACGATCTCTTTGCCGGCTGTCGTGATCGAGAAGACGGTCCCCCCCGAATGGACGCCTTGGGCTTCCGTTGTGCCGTAGAGCTGACCGTTAACGGCGGTTAAGGGGCCGGTCGGGGTCGCGCCATCTTTCTTTACCGTGCCGCCGAAAGCGTGGATTATCTTCTCGGTTCCCGTTGGCGAGATTTTGAAGACGGTACCATAATCCGGCGTGCCGCCGAACTCCGTCGTCCCGTATAACGCGCCGCCGACCGACGCCAGCGCTCCCAACGGGAACTGCCCGTCCCTTCCGCCGATAAACGAGTGCAGCACTTTTTCGCTACCGGATGTGGTAAGCCGAAAGACCGCGCCGTAGTCGTCTTTTCCGCCGAGCTCCGTCGTGCCGTAGAGCACCCCGTTGCGGACCGTTAAACCTCCCGTTGGTTCGTCGCCGTCCGGCAGCAAGCCAAAGGAATATACGATTTTTTCCTGACCCGACGTCGTGATCTTGAATACGCTACCCAGCCCGTTCGCGCCACCGAAATGCGTAGTGCCGTATAGCTCGCCCTTAAGCAAAATCAGCGCCCCATTTCCGGGCGTCATGCCGTCCCCCTCGCCGCCAAAAAAGTGCAGGACTTTTTCTGCGCCTGAAGGCGCTATTTTAAAGACGGTTCCTGCGGACGCGTTGCCGCCGTTCGGCGTCGTGCCATACAAGGTTCCCTTCACCGCGATGAGGGCTGCCGCCGGATTGGCGCCGTTTTGGTCGTTGAAGCTGAAGATCGTCTTGAAGCCACTGCTAAACGGCCACGCTGTTGTCGGCGATATCGCTTGCGCCGGCAGCGGCGAAGACGAGACGCCGCGAGCACAGCCCGCCAAACAGAAGATAACAAAAAGACTTACCAGACGCATAGTCTGTTCCTCCGGACGGCGTTGTCGCGCTCGACCTTCGTTGCACCAAAAAGATAACCCTCGTCGTTCCGGCGCACAGATGGAGAGACCCAGGCTCATATAGTCATAGGTAGAAATATTGGAAAGTGCTGCCGCGCAGTGGCCGCCGATCACATCCCGGCCCTCCTGCACCGGAAATGCACCGCTGCGGCTGGTCGAGCGCTTTGCCGGGGAGGGTCGATGCGACGAAAACTCGCATGAAATAAGGGCGAATCACGTGCGCGCCCGTAGCTCAAACTGGATAGAGCAGGGGACTCCTAAGCCCAAGGTTGTCAGTTCGATTCTGACCGGGCGCATAACCAAACGCTCTGAGCGGATGACTGGATTCGGGCTGCGAACGATTCTGGCGGCGATACGGTCAACATCGCGGAATAGAATAGCTTCGTTTGATGCCGGCGGTCGAATCAGAAGGAGAGGTGCGGATGAGGAGCCTGTATGCCAATCGTTACGCGTTAAGCACGAGCGTCGCCGCTGCATTGCTTGCCGCATGTGGCAGCAACGCCGGCCTCGCCGGCCGCGTCACCGCTGCTTCTGACGCCGGGCGCCACTTCACCAATCACGAGACCTTTCGGTACACCGGCAAAAAACAGACGTTCACCGTACCCAACGGCGTCACGCAGATCAAAATCGTCGCGCTCGGAGGCGATGGCGCAGCCTGGGACGGAATTCCTGGCGGATACGGCGGCCGCGTCCGCGCTACGCTAGGCGTCACGCCGAAGCAGCAACTGATCGTTTTCGTCGGCGGCAACGCCTCCGGCGGAGCCGGAGGTTTCAACGGCGGCGGCGACGGCGGGGTTGGTCCTAAAGGTTCGGGCAGCTCCTCAACCGGCTCCGGCGGCGGCGGAGCGTCGGACGTGCGAACCGGCAACGGAAAAATCTCCAATCGCATCGTGGTCGCGGGCGGCGGCGGAGGAGCAGGAAGCGGTGGCTACGGCAGTGACTCCAGTCCCGCGTCTGGCGGAAAGGGCGGCGCCCGCACCGGCGGAAATGGCGGCGCGAGCTGCCCGGAGATCTGCGGCGGGGCGGGTGCCGGCGGGACGCAGAAAACAGGCGGAAGCGGCGGAGGCGGCCCCAGCGGCAACGGTCAGAACGGCGGTAACGGTACATTGGCCGTAGGTGGCTCCGGTGGACACGGCAGCGGCGGCAGCAGCTCTAGCGTGGAGGCCGGCGGTGGGGGCGGTGGAGGCGGCGGCTACTACGGCGGCGGAGGGGGTGCCGGCGGCGGCACAGACGGCGAGGGCCGATACGGTTCCGGCGGCGGCGCCGGCGGAGGATCATCTTACATTGAACCGACGGCTTCGGACATAATCATGTCCAGGGGATACAGTGCCGCGCACCGCGTGGTCGTCATCTATTGGTAGCTTAGAAGAAAGCAAACGATACACTGATGAGCCCTTCAGATTTTTGCCGGCACGCGGTTAGCATTTTCGCAGCAGCAGGAGTGCTCGCCGGATGCGCGGGTCGTGACGGTAGCGCCGCGGTGCCCGGAGCGATGCTCCAAGCTACGGCGACGTCGTCATACAAGGTGCTGTACAACTTCAAAGGCGGCGAGACGGACGGCGCTAATCCCGGTTCAAATCTCATTAACGTAAACGGTACGCTTTACGGTACGGCGACCAATGGCGGTTCGGCAGGTAAGGGCGTCGTCTACAGCGTGACCACTGACGGCGTCGAGAAGATTCTGCACAACTTCCAAGGCGCCAGTGGGGCGAAGCCGATGGCGGGCTTGATCGAAGTCGGCAACAGGTTCTACGGGACGACCTACGGGGGCGGTCACACCTCATGTGGATGTGGAACCGTTTATTTTATCACCGCGTCCGGCGCGTATGGGGTGCTGCACAGCTTTGCTGGCGGCTCCGATGGCGCGTATCCCGAGGCCGCTTTGGTCGACCTCGACGGCACGCTCTACGGAACGACCAACGAGGGCGGCGGCGGGAAGTGCAGAGTCGGCGGACGCGCAGAAGGCTGCGGAACAATTTTCAGCATCACCGCCGGCACCGAGAAGGTGCTGGGCACGTTCAGCGGCGAGACCGAGGGGGAGTACCCGACGTCGGGATTGATTCCGATAAACGGAGCGCTCTACGGAACGACCTCCGAAGGTGGAACGGACGCTCAAGGTACGGTTTTCCGCATCACCACCGCAGGCGTGAAGAGAGTGCTGCATAACTTTGGCGCCGGCAGCGACGGCCGCAATCCAAATGCAGCACTGCTCTACCTGAAAGGTACGCTGTACGGCACGACGTCGAATGGCGGAGATTTGACAGCACGGAAAGGCACTGTATTCAGCATGCGCTTAGGCGGCAGGGAACGAGTGCTGTACGATTTCAAGGGTACTCCCGATGGCGCCAATCCAAACTCGGCTTTGATTGCCGTTGGCGGCGTGCTGTACGGAACGACGCCAAACGCCGGCACGACGAGCAACAGCATGGGAACTGTTTACAGCATTAGCGTGAATGGCAACGAGAACGTGGTGCACAGCTTTAACAGCAGCGCTGAAGGCGGTTATCCCAACGGCTTGATCGACGTGAACGGCACGCTTTATGGCACGACGGACTTGGGAGGTAACGGCGACTTCGGAACCGTGTATTCTCTCTCTCCTTAGCTGCGGTCCGAGAGCGCCGCGACCATCTCCGTGGGAAAACCGGTCACGCCTTTCCCGGTTGCGGTTGGAAGCGTCACCCGATTCTTGAGCCGAAAGGTCTCCTAACCCAAGGTTATCAGTCGATTTTGGCTGGGCGCAAAACGAAAGAGTTAGCCGCCATTCAGGTAGCGTGGAAGCAATGCAAGTGAGAACTTCAGATATTGGGCGGGTGCATACTCGGTGGTTGGGCTCGTCCGAGAAGCGGAGTCAGCCAATGAACATTGCCGCACGGAAAAAAGCACGTGCAAAGCCTTACTTACACGGGCGGCAAACAGCGCTCTCCGGTGCCGACCGCCGTCACGAGCGTCACGGTGATCGCCAGCGGCACCAGCGGCGAAGCGACGAGTCCGATTCGACGTGCGCCGCCGGCGGTTTGCTAAAGGCGACGATCGCCGTGACGCCGTGCGAGACGCTGCGGATCCACGTTGGCGGAGGGGGCGGCATTGCGGAATCGGACTCCCCCAGCTATAACGGCGGCGGCGCCGGCGGCGCGCGCCCGGCGACAATGCGGGCGCCGACAGTCTACGCTCCGCGGGCTACCCCGACATACGTCGGCCCGGGCTTCGCCAGATCCCAGCGTGGGATAAACCGGTTGGTTGGCTCGCCGCGCCGGTGGCAGACCCTTCCACAAGCCAAGGATGGCGCTAGGCCGCGACGCTTCGGCCGGTTGCAGGCTCCGAGTGGATGTGCTAGCATTGATTTCCGAACGGACCGCAGGTCCGTTTTCTTAATGTTGTGGTAGACTACTGATGGCAAAGAAAGAGACACGCGTGATGGTGGTGATGGCCTGCACCCAGTGCAAGCGCCGCAACTACAACACGCAGAAAAACAAGCAGAAGACCACGGACCGGTTGGAGCTCAGCAAGTACTGCCGCTTCTGCCGCTGTCACAAGCCCCATCGCGAGACTCGATAAGCGTAGAGGGCGGTAGCTCAATTGGTAGAGTCCTGGTCTCCAAAACCAGTTGTTGCAGGTTCGAGTCCTGTCCGCCCTGCCATCCTTCGACAAGCTCGGGATGACAGCCCTAAGCTTGGGATGACAGTTTAAGGTGAACCTTTGGTGAACGAACAGCAAAAAAGAACGGCCCAGTCCATGGCGGGTGGCGATTTCATTCGAGGCGTGATCATGGAGTTGCGCCGCGTGACTTGGCCTACCCGTGACGAGTGGATCTCGGCGACGATCCTCACGATCGTTCTGGTCGTGGTAATCGGGCTGTTCGTCTTCGTCGTCGATCAATTATTCGGGTGGCTCTTCAGTCTGATCCATCCTGTGGTCGGATCGGGGTAGTGTCGAGCGTGTACGACGCAGAGTCCATCACCGAACAACCCACCGCGGAGCAGCCGATCGCCGATCAACTCGAAGAGCAGGTTGTCGACGATCAGGGCATGGGCGATCCCGCAGGTGTGAGCGATCGGGCGGGCACGAGCGAAGCGACCGAGGAGGCCGAAGAGGCCCTCGAATCGCCGGCGCTCGAACTCGGCGAGACCGATGGCGCGGAGCCTGGCGGCGGGGAGGCCGAGGGCGCCGACGCCGTTGCCGCCAAGCCGAAGGACAACCGCAACTGGTTCGTCGTGCACACCTACTCGGGTTACGAGAACAAGGTGAAAGCGAACCTCGAGCGCCGCATCCATTCGATGGGCATGCAGGATAAAATCTTTCGCGTGCTCGTCCCGATGGAGGACGAGGTCGAGTTCAAAGACGGCAAGCGCAAGATCACGCCCAAAAAAGTCTTTCCGGGCTACGTCCTAGTCGAGATGATCATGGACGACCAGTCCTGGTATGTCGTGCGCAACACGCAGGGCGTCACCGGATTTGTCGGGAGCCCGGGCCCTGGCGAGAAGCCCGTTCCGCTGCAGGATAAGGAAGTCAAGACGATCCTCAAGCAGATGGGCATCGAGGCGCCCAAGCTCAAGATCGACTTCAAGAAGGGCGATCGCGTCAAGGTTACGTCGGGACCGTTCTTCGACTTCACCGGTGTCGTCGACGAGATCGCGCCGGAGAAGGAGCGTCTGCGCGCGCTGATCTCGATCTTCGGCCGCGAGACCCCGGTCGAGCTCGAGTTCTTCCAAGTGGAGAAGGTGTAACGTCCTTCGACAAGCTCAGGATGACACACAGATTTACGCGTACTTTACCCCAGGTGCGCGTAAACAAAAATAGCG